>NZ_RAWR01000094.1:0-37048 GCF_003986945.1 Corallococcus sp. AB018
GGTAAGGGAGCGGGGGCTCGCCGCTTGGAGTCGGGGATGGGACCGGGGGAGGCTGCCCGGCTCGCACCCGCCACCGGGCCACGAGGGAGGGTGAACGCCGGATGCGCCTGCTGCACACGTCGGACTGGCACCTGGGCCACACGCTGTATGACGTCTCACGCGAAGCGGAGCACGCCGCGTTCCTGACGTGGCTGTTGGACACGCTGGAGTCCCAGGAGGTGGACGCGCTCCTGGTGGCCGGGGACATCTTCGACACGGCCAACCCCAGCGCGGAGGCGCAGGCGGCCTGGTACCACTTCATCGCGCGTGCCCGGCGCACGCTGCCGAAGCTGGACGTGGTGGTGGTGGGCGGCAATCACGACTCCGCCGCGCGCCTGGACGCGCCGGATCCGCTCTTCCACGCCCTGGGCGTGCGCGTGGTGGGCGGCCTGCCGCGCCACCGGGGCGGACTGGAGATGGAGCGGCTGGTGGTGCCGGTGCACGACGCGCGCGGGAAGGTGGGCGCGTGGGTGGCGGCGGTCCCGTACCTGCGGCCCTCGGACCTGCCGTCCGTGCCGGACAGCGAAGGGGACCGGCTGGTGGAGGGCGTGCGCTCTGTTTACACGGAGGTGCTGGAGGCGGCGCGCAGGCGGCGCAGGTCCGGGCAGGCGCTGGTGGCCATGGGCCACTGTTACATGACGGGCTCGGAGCTGTCGGAGCTGAGCGAGCGGAAGATCCTGGGCGGCAACCAGCATGCGCTGCCGGTGGAGCTGTTCCCGGAGGACGTCGCGTACGCGGCGCTGGGGCACCTGCACAAGGCGCAGCGCGTGGGCGGCCGCGAGGGCGTGCGCTACAGCGGGTCTCCGCTGCCGCTGTCGCTGTCGGAGGCGCACTACCGGCATCAGGTGCTGGTGCTGGACGTGGAGGACGGGGCGCTGACGCAGGTGCGTCCGCTGACGGTGCCTCGCACCACGGACATGATGCGGGTGCCCGCGCGGGACGCGGCGCCGCTGTCGGAGGTGCTGGAGTTGCTGGCGGCGCTGCCCGCGTGCGAGGCGGAGGCTCCGGAGTCGATGCGGCCGTACCTGGAGGTCTGCGTGTCGCTGCCCCGGCCGGAGCCGGCGCTGCGCCACAAGGTGGAGAAGGCGCTGGAGGGCCGGGCGGCGCGGCTGGTGAAGCTGACGCCGTTCTACACGGGCACGGGCGGGGCGCTGGCGGACGTGCGGCCGGGGTTGTCGCTGCGTGAGCGCACGCCGGAGGACGTGTTCCTCGCCCGGTATGCGCGGGACTTCAAGGAGGCGCCCTCGCCGGGGTTGCTGGAGTCGTTCCACGCGCTGCTCACGCAGGTGCAGGAGGACGCGTCGTGAAGATCCTGGCGATTCGCGGCAGCAACCTCACGAGCTTCGCGGGGGACTTCGCGCTGGAGCTGGACCGGGCGCCGCTGGACCGGTTGGGGCTGTTCGCCATCTCCGGCGCGACGGGCGCGGGGAAGAGCACGCTGCTGGATGCGCTGTGCCTGGCGCTGTTCGACCGCACGCCCCGGCTGGGCGGGCCCAGCAAGGTGCTGGTGGGCCGGGCGGACGAGGAGGAAGAGGCGCGACTGTCGGCGTACGACGTGCGCGGCATGCTGCGGCGCGGGGCGGGCAAGGGCCACGCGGAGGTGGACTTCCTGGGCAAGGACGGGCGGCGCTACCGGGCGCGGTGGAACGTATGGCGTGCGCGTGAGCGCGCGGAAGGGAGATTCCGGCCGCAGGAGCTGAGCCTGACGGACGTGGTCTCGGGGCAGCTGTTCGGCCGCACCAAGGGCGAGGTGCTCCACGCGATCCAAGAGCGGCTGGGGCTGTCGTTCGATCAGTTCCGGCGCTCGGCGCTGCTGGCGCAGGGGGAGTTCGCGGCGTTCCTGCGCGCGGACGCGAACGAGCGCGCGGAGCTGCTGGAGCGGATGACGGGCACGGAGGTGTACAGCCGCGTGTCCATCGCCGCGCACGAGAAGAACGCGAAGGAGCAGGAGGAGCTGAAGCGGCTGTCGCTGGGGCTCGCGGCCATCGCGCTGATGTCGGACGCGGACCGAGAGGGCGTGCGCGTCCAGTTGGGCGAGGAGGAGGCGGCGCGGGTCCGCGAGGAGACCCGGTCGCGCGAGGCGGAGGCGGCCCGGTCCTGGTACGCGCAGCGCGCGGAGTTCGTGGAGCAGGAGCAGCAGGCCGAAAGCGCGGTAGCCCGGGCGGACTCGGAGCGGGCGGCGGCGGCGCCTCGCGAGGCGCTGCTGGAGTCGGTGCGCGCGGCGGAGGGCTTCCGCGCGGTGGTGTCGGCGGTGGAGGCCGCGGAGCAGGGCTGCGTGAGGGCGGAGGCCGAGCAACTGGAGCGGGCCTCGCAGGCGGAAGCGGCGCTCGCGGCGGCTGCGGCGCAGCGGCAGGTGCGGATGCAGGCGGAGGCCGCGCGGGCCGCGGCGCTGGATGCGGAGGCGTCGGTGCGTCCGGCGCTGGAGGAGGCCGCGACGCTGGACACGCGCCGCGCGGAGGCGGAGCGCGAGGCCCGTGAGGCCGCGGAGTTGGCGAAGCAGGCGAAGACCGCGGAAGCGTCAGCCCGAGATGCGCTGGAGTTGGTGCAGACGGCGGAAGCGAAGGCCCAGGTGCTGGTGGACGCGGCCGAAGCGTGGCGCGTGTCGCATGCGAGCTGGGAGTCCCTGGCCACGGAGTGGCCCCGCTGGCAGCGCGAGCTGGAGCGCTTCGCGGGGGCGCTGAAGGATGAACAGTCGGCGGGCGCGGACGCGGACCGGTTGGGGAAGGACGCGGACCGTCTGGGCAACGAGGCCCAGTCGTGCCGCGAGGAGCACCAGGGCGCGGTCGAGTCGGAAGCGCAGGCGCAGGCCCTGGCGACGCATGCGGAAGCCGCGCTGGGCGAGGATGGCGGCTCGGCTCGGCGGGCGCTCCGGGATGCGCTGCTGGCGCGACAGGATGTTCTGGGGGCGCTGACGCTCGCGGGTGAAGGTGCTCGGGCGGAGGGCACGGCGGAAGGTGACGCGGCGGCGGAGGTGAAGGCGCACCGCGAGGTTTCCCTGCGCGCGGCGGAGGAGGCGAAGGACGCGGCGGCGCGGCGGGCGACGCAGGATGCGATGCTCCACGAGGCTCGTCGTGCGCAGTCGCGCGCGGAGGCGACGCAGGGGTTGGCTTCGCACCGGGCCGCGCTGCACGAAGGTGAGCCGTGTCCGCTGTGCGGCGCGCTCGAACATCCGTATGCCCGGGAGGCTTCCGCGCTGGAGGGGCTGGTCGCGGAGGCCGCGGCCCGGGTGCTGGAGTTGGAGACCGCTCGGGATGCCGCGGCGAAGCAGGAGAGCGCGGCGAGCGTGCGGCAGGCGACCGCGGACACCGCCGCGACCCAGGCCGAAGCCCGGCGCGACACGGCGGCCCGCAAGCGCACGGCGCATCGTGAAGCCTGGCGCGCGGCGCGCGAACGGTGGTCCCGCGCGGAGCACGCCGAACAGGGTGTCAGTGCCGCTGCGTCGCCTCCCGACGACGCGGAGGCCACCACCACTCAGGCGTGGATCCGCTCGGCGCAGGAAGACGCGCGCGCGCGGCTCGCGACCCTTCGTGACGAAGAGGCTTCCGCGGAAGCCCGCGCCAGCGCTGCTCGCGAGGCCCGGGCCCAGCTGGAGACCCGGCGCACCCGGCGCGAAGGCGCGGCCGATGCCCTGCGCAAGGCCGAGGACTCCTGGTCCCGCGCGTCCCAGTCCCACCGCGATGCGCTCCTGCGCCGGGACACGGCCCGCGATGCCCGCGAGCGCGCCCTCACCGAAGTGTCCCCTCCGTTCGCCAGCGAGGCTGCCCCCTGGAAGGACAAGCTCGCGGAGGACCCCGTGCGCTTCCAGGGCCAGTGCCTGGCGCGCGTGACGAAGTGGCGCGAGAAGCTCGCGGAGCTGGAGGCCTCTCGCAAGCGCCTGGAGGAACAGCAGGGCCTGCGTGCCCGTGAAGAAGTCCGCCTCCAGTCCCGGCACGAGGACGCGGAGACCGCCGCCCACCGCGCGAGCCTCAAGGACGCGGCCTTCCAGGATGCATCCAGGGCCCGCGCCCGGCTGCTCCAGGGCCGCCCCACGCAGGAGGTGCGCGCGGAGGTCCAGGCGCGCATCGACGCCGCCCAGTCCACCTACGAGCGCGCCCGCGAGGACTCCGAAGCCCTCCAACAGGCGGAGAAGGTGGCCACCGCCCGCGCCGAGGACGCCGTGCGCCTGCGCACCGAGGCCGCCCGCACGCTCGACACCGCCCAGGCCGTCCTCGCGGAACGCCTCGCCGGTCATGGCTCCACCCTGGAGCAACTCAAGGCCCTGCTGTCGCGCGGTGCCGCCTGGTGCGACTCGGAGGCCCGCGCGCTCAACGCCCTGCGCGAGTCCGTGGCCCAGGCCCGCGCCGTCCTCGTGGAGCGCCGCGAGCGCCGCGTCCGCCATGAGGCCTCCGGGCTTCCCACGCTCGCGGAAGCAGACGTCGCGGAGCTCTGCGAACGCCTGCGCACCGACGTCGAGGTGCGCCGCCGCGCCGAGGCCCTGCTGAGCGCGAAGCTGGACCACGACGACGCCTCCCGCGCACGTCATGGCGCGGAGGCCCGGGCCCTGGAGCTGCGCCGCGCTGACGCGGAGGTGTGGAAGACGCTGGGCGACCTCATCGGCTCGCACGACGGAAAGAAGTTCAAGGTCTTCGCCCAGAGCCTCACCCTGGACGCGCTGCTCCTGCACGCCAACGCGCACCTGCGCGAGCTGGCCCGCCGCTACCGCCTGGAGCGCGTGCCCGGCCACGACCTGGACCTCCAGGTGGTGGACGGCGACATGGGCGACGAGGTCCGCAGCGTGGCCAGCCTCTCCGGCGGCGAGAGCTTCCTCGTGTCGCTCGCGCTCGCGCTGGGCCTGGCCTCGCTGTCGTCTGAGACGACGCAGGTGGAGACCCTCTTCATCGACGAGGGCTTCGGCACCCTGGATCCGGAGACGCTGGAGGTCGCGCTCGCCACGCTCGACGCGCTCCAGGCCACCGGCCGCCAGGTGGGCATCATCTCCCACGTGAGCGGGCTCGCCGAGCGCATCGGCGTGCAGGTGCGCGTGGTGAAGCAGGGCGGCGGCCGCAGCAAGCTCGTCGTCGAAGGCGACGCGGGGATCATCGTGCCCTCGGATCAACAGGTGGCGTGACGGCTCAGCCCGTCACCGGCTCCGCGCCCATCAGGCCGCGCACCACCGCGGCCACGGCCAGCGGCGTCGCCACGCGGTCGTCGCTCAGCGCCGCCAGCGCCCGCGCGAACTGCTCCGCGGAGGAGAAGCGCTGCGACGGGTGCGGCGCGAGCGCCCGGTCCAACACCAGCGCCAGCGGATCCGACACCTCCGGCGCCACCATGCGCACGGGCGTCAACCGCAAGCCCCGGATGGAGGCCTCCACCTCCTCGGCCGTCCCTTCCTCGTAGGGCGACTCCAGGGACAGCAGCTCGTACAGCAACACCGCCGCCGCCCACAGGTCCACCGCGACGGAAACCTCGCCCGCCAGGAGCTCCGGCGAGCGGTAGTTCTGCTTGCCCACCCGCCGCAGATCCACCTCCAGCCCCGCGCGCGAGCGGGCCACGCCGAAGTCCGCGAGCTTCACCTCTCCGCCGCGCGACAGGAGCACGTTGTGCGGAGAGACATCGCAGTGCACCACCGCCAGCGGCAGGCCCTTGGAGTTGGTGGCCTTGTGCGCGTACGCCAGCGCCTCCAGCACGTGGCGCACCATCATCACGGAGATGTCGATGGGCAGCTCGATGCGCCGGCGCCGGCACTGCGCCAGCACGCGCCCCAGGTCCGTGCCGTCCACCAGCTCCAGCGCCAGGTAGGGCCCGTCCGCCAGCTCTCCGTACTCCCGGAATCCCACGATGTGCGGATGATCCAGGCACCGCGCCAGCTCCGCCTCGTGCAGGAGCTGCTCGCGCGCCTCCGGGTCCCGCAGGCGCTCCGGTCGCACGCGCTTGAGGGCCATCTCCTCCCCCACATAGGGCCCCTGGATCATCTTCGCGCGGAACACCTCCGCGTTGCCGCCGCGTCCCAGCCGCGACAGCAGCTGGAAGCGGCCCAGGTCGCGCGGCCACTCGGATGTCGGGTCTTCCTCCAACGTCACGCCTTCTCCCCGGCCAGGCTCGCCAGATACCCGTCCAGCGTCGCCGAGAAGGTGGCGTCGTCGCTCAGGAAGGCAAGCCCCACGCCCCCGGTGTACTGCTCGTCCACCACGTGCACCACCAGCGCCTCGCCCTGCAGCCGCTGGCCGTTGGGCAGCTTCACGTCCACGATGACGACGCTGTCCTGCGGCGGGCGGTGCGCCGTGCGCACGAAGAGTCCTCCGTTGCTGATGTTCAGCGCGTGCTCGCGCACGAAGTCCAGCTCCGTGCGGAACTCCATCTCCAGCTTCACCGCGAAGCGACGGGCGCGGCGCTGGGATTCATCGCCGGATGCTACGGGGGATGGCGCGGGCGGATCCGACGGCGATGGTTGCTCGGACGCTCCGGTCTCCGGCGCGCCTCCACTTTCGGCGGGAGCAGCCTGGGGCGCGGGCGGTGCCTCGGATGGCGGTGGAGTCTTCGGCGTGGACGAAGCGGGCAGGGGACCTCGCGCGGCCAGATCCTCCAGGTGCTGCCGCAGCTCCTGCGCGGCCTGCGTGCGCTCGTTGCCGGCGAAGGGCGTGCCGCCTGACAGCGTGCGCGAGCGCAGCGCATCCCGCTCCGCCTTGGGCAGCCGCCACAGCTCCACGAACGTGCCGCCGCTCTTGCGGACCTCCTCGCCCAGCCGCTCCACCGCCGCGCGCGGATAGCCGGGCACCTCCACCTTCACCTCCAGCGCGCCGGCCTCGTCGCGAAACGCCACCACGAGTTGCATCGACTGCGCGGACGGCAAGAGCGCACCCAGGCCCTCCACGACGGCTGCCGCCTTCTCAGGCGAAGCCGCTTCCCCCCATACCGCAGCAAGACCGAACACAGGCACGGGGCGGACGATAACCGAGCCCTCCTGGCTCCCGTAAAGACAGTGCAGTCGGAAACAGGCGACAGTGGTGGACGCCAAGTTTACGAATCGTGATTCCCTCTCCGCCCCAGGGCGCACCTACATCGGAATCGGGCGCGCATCCCTCTATGCTGCGGGTGTTCTCCGTAACCCCCCTTTCCGGAGTGCTGACCCGTTATGCGCAATTGGATCCGACTCTTCTCCGGCACGCTGCTTGCCGCCACGCTCATGGCGGGGTGTGGCGGCACCGACCCGGACCCCGGCCCTGGCCCTGATCCCATCCCCACCGACGGAGGCTCCGACGCAGGCGTCGTCGATGCGGGCTTCGACGCCGGCTATGTCGAGGACGCCGGCGTCATCATCGACCCCGACCCCGACCCCGGCGAAGTCCCCGTCGACCCGTATGATCCGAACAACGCCACGAAGGACTCGGACTGCGACGGCCTGACGGACCAGGAGGAGTTCTCCACGGTCTACGCCGGCGGCTTGAAGACGAACCCCGGCCTGCGCGACACGGACGGCGACGGCATCCGTGACGGCGTGGAAGTCGGACGAACGTCCAGCGTCAGCACGGACCCGAACTGCAACTTCCGCGCGGACCAGGATCCGACGACGCGCACCTCGCCGGTGAAGGCGGACACGGACGAGGACGGGCTGCCGGACGGCCTGGAGGACGCCAACCGCAACGGCAAGCGCGACCTCACGGAGACGGACCCCAACACGGCGGACTCCGACGGTGACGGCATCCCGGACGGCGTGGAGGACGCGAACAAGAACGGCTCGGTGAGCCCCGGCGAGACGGATCCCCGCCTGCGCGACACGGACGGCGACGGCCTGCCGGACGGCCTGGAGAAGCAGACGGGCACGGATCCGCTCAAGCCCGACTCGGACGGCGACACCTGTTCGGACGGCGCCGAGGACGTGAACAAGAACGGCAAGGTGGATCCGGGCGAGACGGATCCGCGCAAGGCGGACTGCGCCGCGTCCATCCCCGACGCGGACTTCGACGGCATCCCGGACTCCGTTGAAATCGCCACCGGCACCAACCCGAACAGCGCCGACACGGACGGCGACGGCGTGGCGGACGGCGTTGAGGACACGAACAAGAACGGCCGCGTGGACTCCGGTGAGACCGACCCGCGCCTGACCGACACCGACTGCGACGGGCTCCAGGACGGCGCCGGCCGCAACGGCTTCCTCGGTGAGGACCCCAACTCCAACGGCCAGGTGGATCCCGGCGAGACGGACCCCACCAACCCGGACACCGACGGCGACGGCCTGCTCGACGGCGTGGAGCGTGGCGTGACGACGGCCGCGGCCCCGCGCAACAACTGCGGCTACGTGGGCGACGCGGACCCCACGACGAAGACGGACGCCAACAAGCCGGACACGGACGGCGACGGCATCCCCGACGGCGCGGAGGACTCCAACCAGAACGGCAAGGTGGACCCCGGCGAGCTCAACCCGCTGGACCCCGCGGACGGCGCGGCCACCACGCCCGCCGGCAAGGCGTGCAGCGTGCAGAACCTGCGCACGGTGACCTTCAAGGAGGACAGCGGCGCGGACCTCCGGCTCGCGCTGCCCAACACGTTCAAGGACGCCAACCTCCTCAACCTGAAGGCCAACGGCCAGACCGTGGGCGTGATGGGCTATGACGACACGAAGCAGGTGACGTTCATCGCGTACAAGCGCGCTCCGCTGAGCGGCTCCACCACGCCCTCGACCGACGAGTCGGGCATCCGCACCGGCACGCCGCTCCTGGCGCCGGCGGACGTGGAGTTCACGCAGACGTTCACCACCTGGGACGGCTTCCCCGCGGCGGTCTCCCGCTACGGGCTCGCCGGCACGACGGAGCTGAAGTCGTTCACCAACTCGCTGGCGCGCCAGCTGGTGCCCAACAGCACCGAGTCGCTCGGCGGTTCGGCGGGCATCAACGGCCCGTTCAAGATCCAGGCGCAGTACGTGCACCGCTCCAACGCGAGCGTGGTGGTGGTGCTCGCCATCACGCCGGCGGCCCGCTACAACGAGTCGGCCACGGGCAGCCTCTTCACCATGGCGGACACGGCGGGCGGCTCCGCGCTGGCGCAGTTCGGCGACGCGGACGCGGTGCAGTGCGAGGTCTTCACCGGCAACACGGCCGTGGTGGACTTCCTCTTCGTGGTGGACGACTCCGGCTCCATGGCGTCGTCGCAGACGTCGCTGGCGAACGCGGGCACGGCGGTGGCCAACAAGCTGGGCAACGCGACGCTGGACTGGCGCGTGTCCATGGTGACCACCAGCTACACGGTGGGCAACAGCGCCAACCGCAACATCATCCGTCCCTTCACCACCAACATCGACCAGTTCAAGGCGTGGCTGACCCAGAACGCGGTGTGCAACAACAACGTGTGCGCCGTGAAGGGTGGCACCACCCAGAACCCCACGTACACGCCGCTGCCCAACACCACCTGTACGGCCAACACCAACTGCTGGGTGGCCCTGGGCGGTGACGGCAGCGAGCGTCCGCTGGAGGCCGCGCGCAAGGCCATCAACGACATGGCCGCGTCCACGGGCGGCCCGGAGACGAAGATCCGTCCGGGCGCCAAGGTGGTGGTGGTCATCCTCACGGACGTGAAGGACCAGTCCACGGACACGGTGGCCAACTACTCCGCGTACTTCCTCAACACCGGCACCGTGTCCGGCACCACGAAGAACCCCACGAACCAGTCCATCCAGGTGCACGGCATCATCTGCCCGCCGGACGGTTCCCCGTGCTACGCGGGTGAGGACAACAAGACCCCGCGCCACCTGGACGTCATCCAGGCCACGGGCGGCGTGTCCGGCAGCATCCGGGACAACACCTCCATCACCAACACCATCAACGCCATCGTGGACAGCGTCATCGCGTCGGTGGGTTACCGCACGCTCAAGCCGCCGATTGGCGCGTCGCTGAAGGTCGCGGTGGATGCGGTGGTGGATCCGGCCATCTGCCCCAGCATCGGGGACCTGCCGCGCAGCCGCACCAACGGCTTCGACGTGGACGGCATCAACCGCACCGTGTCCTTCTACGGCGCGTGCCGTCCGAAGGAGTCCGGCAAGACGCAGGCCGCGCTGTCGTACCGCTACTGGATCGACCGCACGGTCAAGCCGGACGGCAACCCGCCGCCGTGCGCGTCCGACACGCAGTACTACGACCCGAACGACCCGGACTTCTGCAAGGGCAAGCTCGCTTGCAACCGCACCACGGACAAGTGCGAGTGCCCGTCGGACTGCGGTGGCACGGCCCCCGCCGGCCAGGTATGCAACACCGACCGCGCGGTGTGTGACTTCACCTGCGCCCAGGACTGCGGCGGCACGTGCGGCACCTTCGAGACGTGCAACACGAACTCCTGCACGTGTAGCTGCGTGCAGTCCGCGACCTGCGCCGCGGGCTACAAGTTCGACAACAACGCCTGCGGCTGCGTCTGCGACACGGGCGCGCTCAACTGCGGCACCGGCTTCGGTGCCAACGCGGAGCTGTGCGCCTGCGTCTGCAAGCCGGACTGCGGCGGCTGCGCGCCGGGCTTCACCTGCAACGTCAGCGCGTGCGTCTGCGAGAAGCCCATCGGCTAGTCGGAAATGAAAACGCGCTCCCGGTGCCGCATGGACCGGGAGCGCGGCGCTGAATCCGAAGCCCCCGCTCCGCGACGCCCCCTCACGGGGGAAGCGGGCCGGGGGCTTCTTCTTTCCCCTCTACTTCGCCGGGACCAGGCTCGGTGGCGCGCTGGCGGCGCGGTACACGGGATAGAGGCCCAGGCGTTCATCCCAGGTCGGGTGACGCTCGGCGAAGAAGCGCAGGCGGGCGCGCGGGTCCTTGGCGAAGCCCGCGTCCTTCAGGCGCTCCTGGAACGCGGCCTTCACCGCGGGGTCCTTCGCCAGCAGCTCGCGGGCGTAGGGCTCCAGCACGTAGTCCTCGATGTATTCCTTCTGCTCGAAGTGGGCGTTGAAGAAGCCCCACGACAGGAGCGAGTCCGGCCCCGCGGGCTCGAAGAGGTGCGCCACCAGCTGCACGTTCTTCTGCGCCACCGGCACGTAGAGCGTCCCCACGGGCAGGTCCTGCGTGTCCGGCGTCCACTCGCCATTCGCGGTGAGGCCCTGGTGGCCTTCGTTGGAGCGCACCTGGAACTGGAAGTCCTTCGAGCGGAACGACTCCACCTTCGCCGCGGGCACCGCGCGGGTGAGGCGCTGGAACGCGATGCCGTGCGCGGCCAGCTTCGGCGCGACCCACGCGGCGTGCGCGGCGGACACCAGGTAGCCGCCCTCGGGCAGCTTCGCGGTGACGGAGGGCTGCACGTCCGGCAGGTACGGCACCTTCCACGTCTGGGGCTGCGTGTCGTCGTAGCGGATGTACGGCTGGCCGGAGATGTCCGACGGCAGGCGCTCGTAGGCGTAGCCCTTGAACGCAATCGCCTCGCGCTTGGACGTGTTCTTCCAGCCGAGCACCACCTCACGCACCTCGCCGGCCACGGCCTTCTGGTCCTCCGCCTTCACGGCGGCCAGGAGCGCGGCGCCGTCGCGGGACACGAGCTTCAAGAGGCCCTCCAGCACGTCGCGGGTGGCCTTCACGCGCTGCTCGTAGTTCTTCCAGGAGTGCGTCTCCACGAGCACGCCGAAGCGGTGGTGGACGGACCAGAAGGCATGGCTGAAGCGCGGCGGGGGGACACCGTAGGCGAAGCCGCTGGTGGGGTCGTCGTCCACGAGGAAGGACGGATAGAAGCGCAGCGGCTGGTGCCCTTGGGTGGTGAGGCCGGTGAAGAGCTCGTCCACCAGCTTCGTGCCCAGCGCCTGAAGCGCGGGCGGGCCGGACTTCTGGGGCTCCAGGCCCACGGACACGTCGGGTTCGAACTTGGCGCCGTCGGTGACGTGCAGGTCCACGTAGACGAGCGGGTCCCACGCGTTGAGGTACTTCAAGAGCAGCACCATCTCCGGTGCGTCCGCCTTCACGTAGTCGCGGTTGAGGTTGAAGTTCTGGGCGGTGACGCGGAAGCCCATCTCCTCCGGGCCCACCTGGTTGGGGCGGTGGTTGGGGTTGAAGCGCTCGTGGCCGTCCACGTTGAAGACGGGGACGAAGACGGCGGTGACGCCCTTGAGCAGGTCCGGCGTGGACGCCCGGTTCTGGAGCGCGTCGCGCAGGAGCCAGAAGCCCGCGTCCTTGCCGTCGATTTCACCCGCGTGGATGCCGCCCTGGAAGAAGACGACGGGCCGCCCCTTCTTGCGCGCGGCGTCCGCGGTGAGCGTGCCGTCCTGGCTGACGACGAGCGCCACCATGGGGCGGCCCTCCGGCGTGGTGCCCAGCGTGTCGCAGCGGGCCTTGCCAGGGAACGCCTTGGGGAAGGCGCGGCAGAGGCTCTCTGCTTCCGCGTAGCGGCCGGTGCGCTTCCATCCGCTCTGCTCGGAGACGGTGGTGAGTGGGGGTGGGGCCTGCGTGAGGACCAGGGCTGCGAGGGTGGGCAGGAGCATGCCCGCTTGAGACCACAAGCCCCGTCAGCGCTCAACCTTGCCGCACGGTGTGTGTGCCGCCCACCGGCAGCACGTGCACGCGATCGCGCGGCCAGCCCCGGCGCAGCCACTCCGCGTCCAGGCGGGCGGGCGGCTCGTCCAAGGGCTCGTCCGTGAGCTTGAACGTGCCCCAGTGCATGGCGAAGAAGGCCATCGCGCCCAGGTCCTCGAAGGCCTGCACCGCCTCTTCCGGGTTCATGTGCTGCAGCCGCATGAACCACGCGGGGTCGTAGGCGCCAATGGGCAGCAGCGCCGCGTCCAGCTTGGGGAACCTGGCGCCAATCTCCTTGAAGCCCTGGAAGTAGGCGGTGTCACCGGAGTGGTAGACGCGCGCGCTGGAGCCCTCCACCACGAAGCCGCCCCAGAGCATCTGGTTGGCGTCGTTGAGGCCGCGGCGGCTCCAGTGCTGGGACGGCACGTAGTGCACGCGCACGGGCCCCACCTGCGTGGACTCCCACCAGTCCAGCTCGTGGAAGGGCAGGCCCTGGCCCTGGAACACCGGCGCGTGGCCCAGGCCGGTGACGATGCGGGCGCCCACCTGCTTGAGCGTGGGCAGGTCCAGGTGGTCGTAGTGGTTGTGGGACACCAGGCTCGCGTCGATGCGCGGCAGCTTCTCCACCGGCACGCCGGGCGGCACGTTGCGGCGGATGACGACGTTGATGGCGTCGCGCAGCACCGGGTCGATGAGCAGCGACACGCCATCCAGCTGCACCAGCCAGCTCGCGTGGCCCAGCCACGTCAGGCGGGCGCCCTCGCCCGGGGCGGGTGGGGTGGCGAGCACCGCCAGGTCCGGCTCCACGTGCGGCACGACCGCGCGCGCGGGCGCGCTGCGGCGCTTGCCCGCGAGCTTGTCCGTGACGGCCCACTTGAAGACGCGGGTGAACGCCTGCGGTCCGCTGCCATCCAGATTCTTGAAGCGCATCGCCATGAGTGGCTCCCGGCAACGGGTGTGTCCCCCAAGGATGGGCCCGCGCCGCCTCGTGCGAGTCATGCTCGGCCGGAGGGGAGGGGTGCAAGGGGAATGCGGCTTTGGATGGCCTGGGGAGGACATGCGCCAGGCGCGGGCGAAAAGGGGCGCGCGCCGTATAAGAGGGCTTCCCATGGGACCTGTCTCCGGCACCACGACCCGCAGGGTGTTGCTCGCGTTCGGCGCGCTGGTGGCGCTGTTCGCGGCGGCGTCGGGCTATGCGCTCGGCCGGCTGGCGGACATCCACGAGGGCACGCGTGCGCTGCGCGAGGTGGGCGGCCGCGCGCGGGAGGCGCGGGAGTTGGCCACGGCGGTGAGGGACCAGTACGCGCACCTGGCGCACACCATCATCCTGGGCAACGACAGCCACCGGCGCTTCCACACCGAGGCCCGAGCCCGCGTGGAGGCGCTGACGCGGCGGCTGGCGGAGCACGCGCGCGACGCGGAAGAGCGCGCGGCGGTGGCGGACATCCAGGCGTCGGGCGACGCGCTGGACACGCTCTACCGGGACACGCTCCTGCCCGCGGTGATGGCGAAGGACGCGGGCGCGGTGGAGGCGGCGCATGGGCGCGCGCTGGAGTGGGTGTCGCGCATCCAGGCGCGGGTGGACGGGCTGACGGCGGACTCGGACGCGTCCATGGATGCCTTCGAGGCGCACGTGGGCGCGGTGGAGCGAGACAGCTTCCGCTGGGCGCTGCTGCTGTTGAGTGGGGCCACGCTGTTCGCGGCCGGGGTGGGCGTGTACATCGGCAACGCGGTGGCGCGGCTCGTCCAGCACGAGAAGCTGGCGGGCATTGGCCGGCTGGCGGCGGGCGTGGCGCATGAAATCAACAACCCGCTGGGCGTCATCCTCGGGTACGTGCGGCTGTTGCAGCGGCGGGCGGAGGGAACGCTCGCGGAGGACCTGCGCGTGGTGGAGGAGGAGGCGGTGCGCTGCCAGGACATCGTGGAGGGACTGCTGGACCTGGCGCGTCCGGGCCGCGGGCCACGTGAGCCGGTGGCGCTGCGCGACGCGTGCGAGGAGGTCGTCTCCCGCCTGCGTGAAGCCACGCGCCTGGGCACCGTGACGGTGGACGTGCACGGAGAGGGCACCGCCTGGGTGCAGGCGCCCCGGCTGCGGCAGGTGCTGCTCAACCTGGTGAAGAACGCGGCGGAGGCCGCGGGCGAGGGAGGACGGGTGGAGGTGCGCATCGCGGTGGACGCGGACGGGAGCGCGCGCGTGGCGGTGTCGGACTCGGGGGCCGGGGTGACGCCGGAAGCGCGGGCGCGGCTGTTCGAGCCCTTCTTCACGACGAAGCCCTCCGGCACGGGGCTGGGGCTCGCGGTGAGTCAGGCCATCGCGGAGGCGCACGGCGGCCGCATCGACGTGGACTCCGGGGCCCTGGGCGGCGCGCGCTTCACGCTGTCCCTGCCCGCGCCGTCGCGTGAACAGGAGGCTGCGGCATGAGCGGCGCGAAGCCTTCGGTCCTCGTCGTGGACGACAAGGAGAACATGCTCAAGCTGTTCGCGCGCATCCTCGGGGACGCGTACGCGGTGACGACCGCGCCCGACGGTGTGCAGGCGCTGGCCCTGGTCTCCGCGCGCACGTTCGACGTGGTCGTCACGGACATCCAGATGCCGGGCGCGGACGGGTTCACGGTGCTGCGCGAGGTGAAGCGGCGCGCGCCGGACACGGAGGTCGTCCTCGTCACCGCCTACGCGAGCATCCCCAAGGCCGTGGAGGCCATCAAGGACGGCGCATACGACTACCTGTCCAAGCCCTTCGACCCGGACGAGGTGGCCCTGGTGGTCGCCCGTGCCCTGGAGCGTCAGCGCCAACGGCGGGATGCACACGGACTCGCCGCCCGCGTGGCGCGCATGCCGGACTTCCACGGCCTGCGTGGCACCAGCACCGCGCTCCAGAAGACGCACGCGCTGCTCGCGCAGGTGGCGGCGCGCGACCTCACCGTGGTGCTCACCGGCGAGACGGGCACCGGCAAGGAGCTGGCCGCCCGCGCGCTGCACCGCGAGAGCCCTCGCCGCGACAAGCCCTTCGTCGCGGTGAACTGCGGCGCGCTGCCGGCGGAGCTGGTGGAGAGCGAGCTCTTCGGCCACGCGAAGGGCGCCTTCACCGGCGCGACCGGCGCGAAGGCCGGCCTCTTCGAGGAGGCCCACGGCGGCACGCTCTTCCTGGACGAAGTGGGCGACCTGCCGCTGCCCGTGCAGGTGAAGCTCAACCGCGCGCTCCAGGAGAAGGAGATCCGCCGCGTGGGCACGACCACGCCGGTGACGGTGGACGTGCGCGTGGTGGCGGCGACGCACCGGGACCTCGCCGAGGAGGTGGCTCGGGGGCGCTTTCGCGAGGACCTCTACTACCGGCTGGGCGGCGTGACGGTGCGGATGCCCGCCCTGCGCGAGCGCCGCGAGGACATCCCGCTGCTCGCCATGCACTTCCTCGCTGGCGCGAAACGGCCGGAGCTGGAGGGCTTCACGCCCCCGTCACTCCAGGCACTCACCGCCGCGCCCTGGCCCGGCAACGTGCGGCAGCTGCAGAACGCGGTGGCGCGCGCGGTAGCGGTGGCGGCGGGCCCCCGAATCACTCCGGAGGACCTGCCGCCCGAGCTCACCGCCGCCCGTACCTCCGCGGCCCCGGGGCCGCTGCCAGCGGAGGCACTGGCGAAACAGCCCTACCGAGAGGCGGTGGACCGCGTGCGCGACGCCGTGTCGCGCGACTACCTCACCGCGCTGATGCAGGAGTTCTCCGGCAACGTCACCCACGCGGCCGAGCGCGCGGGCATGGAACGCGAGAGCCTGCACCGCCTGCTCAAGCGCTATGGCGTCCGCACGGAGGACTTCAAGCGCGGCGACTGAGGCCTTTAGCGGGGCTCGTGCTCGGAGAGCACCTTGTCCAGCGCCTCCGCCTGCGCGCGGACGTCCGCGTCGGTGTCCTTCGCGGCCTTGGCGGCGTGAGCGCGGGCCTTGGCGGCCTCCGTCTTCGCCAGGGCCATGGCCATACACAGGTTCGCCTTGGGGTGATCCGGAGTGGCGTCCAGCGCGGGCTTGAGGACGGCCGCGGCCTGGGCGTCTTCCTGCTTCTCCAGGTGATACATGGCCAGGGCACAGGCCGGATCCACCGCCGAGGGCTCCTGCTTCAGCGCCTCCTGCAGCAGCTCCGTGGCGAACCCGCGCTGGTTGTGCCCGTCCATCGCGAACGCCATGGCGGTGAGCTCCTCCACGGAAGCGTCCCCCTGCTTCTTCGCCTGCTCGACCAGACGCTGCGCGTTCTCGAAGTTGCCGGCGCGCAGTTCCTTGATTCCTTCGGAATACGGGTAGCTCTTCACAGTGTCTCCCAGTGCACCACGCGGTGCGTTGCATGCATTCTGCGCGACTTTGGTTGGGGATCCGCAACTTTGGGGCGGCGGTTTCCGAAAAATCGAGAAGACTTCTCCCCCAGGCCCCCCATGATCATCCGCAACTCGCCCGTCCGCCAGCCGCAGACCTCCGGAACGGATTCCCCCACCGCGCGTCCCGCCGCCCCTGCCGCGCGCAACGTGGTGAAGGACTCCTTCTCCCCTGGCACCACCGCCGCCCAGCGCACGGGCGCCATCAGCAAGGCGCCCCCGGGCGACCACGGCAAGCTGATGAACGAGTACCTCACCGGCGCGCGCCCGCCCCCGGCGGACTTCGAGCAGGTGATGGGCTACAAGCCCTACGCCATCCAGACGCCGCACGGCCAGCGCATGCAGGATCCGCTCGGCTACGCCTCTGTCCCCGGCCAGATTGGCCCGGTGAAGGAGTTCGACAAGGCGGCCAAGACGCACGACTACGGCTACGACCTGCTGCGTTACTACGACCGCAAGGGCACGCCGCTGAAGCCGGAGGCCCGCAAGGCCGCGGACGCGCAGTTCCGCTCGGACATGTTCGACTACGCGAACGACCAGAAGGGCACGCTGTCGAAGTTCAAGTACCGTGCGTGGGCGCAGATCTACGCCACCGCGGTGGAGCTGAACTCGGTGCGCCAGGGCAACGGCCCTCCGTAGTCGTCAGGGAGTCGCATGGAGGCTGAAGGGCCAGACGCAGGGCTGCCCCCGGACCGCGAGGACGTGGTGGCGGCGCTCCTGGCCCATCAGCGCCGCTTCCTCGCCTTCGTGGAGCGGCGGGTGGGCAGCCGGGCCGTCGCGGAGGACCTCTTCCAGACGGCCTTCGCCCGCACCCTGGAGAAGGGTGGGGCGCTGAAGGACGGCGAAAGCGCGGTGGCGTGGTTCTACCGCCTGCTGCGCAACGCGCTCGTGGATCACCACCGTCGGCAGGCCGCGGAAGGACGCGCGCTGGAGGTGGAGGCGCGCGACGCGGACTCCGCCACCGAGGACCCGGAGCTGAAGGGCGCGGTGTGCGCGTGCCTCGCGGACCTGCTGCCCACGCTCAAGCCTGAGTACGCGCAGCTCGTGCGTCAGGTGGACCTGGAGGGGCGGGCGGTGCCGGACGTGGCGCGCGAGGTGGGCATCACCCCCAACAACGCGGGCGTGCGGCTGCACCGTGCGCGGCTCGCGCTCAAGCGTTCGCTGGAGCGCGGTTGCGGCGCGTGCGCGGCGCACGGCTGCCTGGACTGCTCCTGCAAGCCGCGCCGCTGAGGCGCCTGCGGCTCCGGGGCCTCAGCGGCAGGTCGCCGCGTCTTCGTTCCGGTCGATGTTCACGCCCCACGCCTCGCCCTGGAACACGCTCGCCGCGAGCGCGGTGGCCCGGCACGTGGGCAGCTTCGGGTTGTCCTCCACGAACAGGCTGCGCTCGACCCACAGGGGGAAGGCCGTCGCCGTGCCCAGCATGAGCGAGTCCAGCCGGGCGTTGGCGCTCACCGTCACGTCGCCGCCCACGAAGCGCAGGGCGGGCAGGGACAGCCGCCGGTGAGAAGGGCCAGCAGCGCCCCCCACGTCCCCCACATGCGTCGCATTCGATGCCCTCCCTGGTCGGGCCCCGACCTTGCTTCCCTGGCCACACGGAGCGAGCGGATCTTCCTGGCCGTTTCGCGTCGGGCCCGCCGCGTCCTACCGGAAGAAGCCCCGTGCGGACAAACCCCCGGGCCCGCCTGGCGCCCTGCCTCCCAGTGGGACGAGCGCGGGCGGCACGGGCTTCGGGAGGGAGGGTTACGCATGTGTAAGAGCGCGCCGGGTGCCGCGTTGGCCCGGGGAAAGGAGGCTTCCCCATGACGCATCACCATCCGCATCACCTTGTTCCGCCTTCACCCCGGTCGCCGCCCTCCGTGGGCGGGGAGGGGCCCGCCATCGACCCCGTGTGCGGCATGGAGGTGGACCCTCGCGCACCGAAGGGCGGGAGCTGGGAGCACGAGGGGCACACCTGGTTCTTCTGCGGCCCGAAGTGCCGCCAGCGCTTCCAGGAGGACCCCACGCGGTTCCTCCAGCCCCGGACGCCGCCACCGCCCGCCGCGCCGGGCGCCGTGTACGTGTGCCCCATGGATCCGGAGGTGCGGCAGGACGCGCCAGGGGCATGCCCGAAGTGCGGCATGGCGCTGGAGTCCGAAGCGCCGCCCGTCCTCCAGACGCGCGTCGAATACACCTGCCCGATGCACCCGGAGGTGGTGAGCGACGGGCCCGGCACCTGCCCGAAGTGCGGCATGGCGCTGGAGCCGCGCACGGTGACGGTGGAGGAGCCGCCGGATCCGGAGCTGCGTTCGATGACGCGAAGGTTCTGGGTGGGCCTGGTGCTGAGCGCGCCGCTGATGCTGCTGGGCATGTCGGACATGCTGCCGGTGCGGCACGGACTGTCGCCCTCGGCGCTCGTGTGGGCTCAGTTCGCGCTGGCGACGCCGGTGGTGCTGTGGGTGGGGGCGCCGTTCTTCCAGCGGGGTTGGGCGTCGGTGAAGAACCGGCACCTGAACATGTTCACGCTCATCGCGCTGGGAGCGGGCGCGGCGTACGCCTTCAGCGTGGGCGTCACGCTGTTTCCGCACCTGCTACCGGAAGGCGCGCGCACGGGACACGGCGGCAGCGTGCCCGTGTACTACGAGGCCGCGGCCATCATCCTCACGCTGGTGGCGCTGGGGCAGGTGTTGGAGTTGCGCGCCCGCCACGCGACGTCTGGTGCGCTGCGGGCCCTGTTGTCGTTGGCCCCCGCCACGGCGAGGCGCATCTCGGACGACGGCCACGAAGAGGACATGCCGCTGTCCCAGGTGCACGCCGGATGGCGCCTGCGCGTGCGCCCCGGTGAGAAGGTGCCGGTGGACGGCGAGGTGCTGGAGGGCGCGAGCGCGGTGGATGAATCGCTCGTCACCGGTGAGCCCGTGCCGGTGGAGAAGGGCCCGGGCGCGAAGGTGACGGGCGGCACGCTGAACGGCACGGGCACGCTCGTGATGCGCGCGGAGCGAGTGGGACAGGACACGCTCCTGTCGCGCATCGTCCAGCGCGTGGCCGAGGCGCAGCGCACGCGAGCTCCCATCCAGCGGCTGGCGGACCGGGTGGCCGGCATCTTCGTGCCCGCGGTCATCGCGGTGGCGGTGGTGACGGCGGTGGTCTGGGGCGTGTGGGGTCCGGAGCCGAGGCTCGCGCACGCGCTGGTGAACGCGGTGGCGGTGCTCATCATCGCCTGCCCGTGCGCGCTGGGCCTGGCCACGCCCATGTCCGTGATGGTGGGAACGGGGCAGGGCGCGCGCATGGGCGTGCTCATCCGCGACGCGGCGGCGCTGGAGCGGATGGCGGCGGTGGACACGCTGGTGGTGGACAAGACGGGCACGCTCACGGAGGGCAAGCCGCGACTCGTGACGGTTGAGCCCGCGCCTGGTGTGGACGCCTCCGAACTGCTTCGCCAGGCCGCGAGCCTGGAGCGAGGCAGCGAACACCCGCTGGCCGCCGCCGTGGTCTCGGGCGCGAGGGAGCGAGGCGTGTCCCCCGGTGGCGTGGAGGACTTCCAGTCCGTGCCAGGGCAGGGCGTCCGGGGCCGCGTGGGAGGCCGCGAGGTCGCGCTGGGCAACGCGGCGTTGATGCGGAGCCTGGGCGTGGAGGTGGAGGCGCTGACGGAGCGCGCGGAGGCGCTGCGCCAGGAGGGCCAGACGGTGGTGTTGGTGTCGATGGAGGGCCGCGCGGCGGGGCTCCTGGGTGTGGAGGATCCGCTGAAGCCTTCCACGCCGGAAGCCCTGGCGAGGCTGCGGGACGAAGGCCTGCGCGTGGTGATGCTCACCGGAGACAGCCCGACGACAGCGCACGCGGTGGCGCGCAGGCTGGGCATCACGGAGGTGATTGCCGGTGTGCAGCCAGACGCGAAGGGCGACGCGGTGAAGGCGTTGCAAGCCCAGGGGCGCGTGGTGGCGATGGCGGGCGACGGCGTGAACGACGCACCGGCGCTGGCGCGAGCGGACGTGGGCATCGCCATGGGGACGGGCACGGACATCGCGATGGAGAGCGCGGGCGTGACGCTGGTGAAGGGCGACCTGCGAGGCATCGCTCGGGCGCGTGGGTTGAGCCAGGCCGTGCTGCGCAACATCCGGCAGAATCTCTTCTTCGCCTTCGTCTACAACCTGCTGGGAGTGCCGCTGGCGGCGGGCGTGCTGTACCCCGTCTTCGGGTTGCTCCTGAGCCCGCTGTTCGCGAGCGCGGCGATGAGCCTCTCCTCGGTGTCCGTCATCGGCAACGCCCTGCGGTTGCGGCGGCTGAAGCTCTAGTCCGGAAGCAACCGGCCAGTCGGGCACGCGCGGCGGGATGGTGGCGTCCCCGCGCGTGCCCACCGTGAGGCCCGAAAGGACCCCCACCATGGCGAATGCCGAAGTGATGCGAGGCGACGACGCGATTCGGGAGTGCATCGACAACTGCACGGCCTGTCGCCGCGTCTGCCTGGAGACCCTGGCGGACTGTCTGAAGCGGGGAGGCAGGCTCGCCGAGCCTGGGCACCTCCGGCTGCTGATGGACTGCGCGGACATCTGCGAGACGAGCGCGCGCTTCATGCTGCGCGGTTCGGACCTGCATTCGCGCACATGCTTCGCCTGCGCGGAGGTGTGCGCCGCCTGCGCGACCGCCTGCGAGGAGATGGGCGACGAGGGGATGATGGAGGACTGCGCGGACGCGTGCCGCCGCTGCGAGGAGTCCTGCCGGAGGATGAGCGGCGGGGTGATGCCCCAGCCCCTCAACCCGGAGGCCGCCCAACGCTTCGCCGACCTGCCCGCCTGAAGGGGGCGTGCACGGAGGCCCGGGCCCATTAGACTGGGCGCATGACCGCCCGCGAGGAGGGGCGCACCCCAGGTGCGTCCCCCAGTCACATCTCCGTCGTCCGGCTTCCGCACTCCTGGTTCATCCTCTGCACGTCTCGCGAGCTGGGGGACAAGCCGCTCGCGCGCACGCTGCAGGGCACGCCCCTGGTGCTCTTCCGGGGCGAGGGCGGCAAGCCTGGCGCCCTGATGGACCGCTGTCCGCACCGCAACGTGCCGCTGTCACTGGGGCGCGTGCAGAACGGGCAGCTGGAGTGCGGCTACCACGGGTGGCGCTTCGACACCGGTGGCCAGTGCCGGCTCATCCCCGGCCTGGTGGGTGAGCCCGAGGCCCGCTCCCGCTGTGCCGCTTCCTACCCGACGCGCGAGCAGGACGGCTTCGTCTGGGTCTACTCCACGCCCGGCGTGGAGCCCACGTCGGAGCCCTTCCGCTTCCCGCTGCTGGACGCGGCGGACTACACCACCGTGCGCCGGGTGCTGCGCGCGCCGGGGTCGCTGCACGCGGTGCTGGAGAACACGCTGGACGTGCCGCACACGGCATTCCTCCACGGTGGCCTGTTCCGCACCGCGGAGAAGAAGAACGAAATCGACGTGGTGGTGCGCAGGAGCGCGGACCGCGTGGAGGCGGAGTACCTGGGCGAGCCCGCGCCCAAGGGGCTCGTGGGGCGGCTGCTCGCGCCGGGCGGTGGGGTGGTGCAGCACTTCGACCGCTTCCTGATGCCGTCCATCGCGCAGGTGGAGTACCGCATCGGGGAGAAGAGCCACATCCTGGTCAACTCCGCCATGACGCCGGTGGATGACTGGGACACGCTCGTGTACGCGGTGGTGACGGTGAAGCTGCCCGTGCCGCGCTGGCTGCTCAAGGCCGCGGTGCCCTTCGTGCTGCCGGTGGGCCTGCACATCTTCGGGCAGGACGTGCGCATCCTGGAGCGGCAGACGGACTCCATCCGCCGCTTCGGCACGGAGGCCTACGCCTCCACGGAGATTGACGTCCTGGGGCCCAGCATCCTGCGCCTGATGCGCGCCCAGGAGCGCGAGCGCACCGCGCCGCCTCCGGACACGGTGCACGAGACGCGCGTGCGCATGCGCACGTAGGGGCCTTCAGCCGGCCTTGGGCGCGGCCCGGGGCTGCACGAGCTCCGTGGAGAAGTAGCGCTCCATGCGGTCCGGGAACACCGTCACCACCTGGGCCTGCGGGCCCAGCTGCTTCGCCGCCTCCACCGCCGCCGCGTAGTTGAGGCCGGAGGACGGGCCCACCGGGAAGCCCCGGCGGATGAGCGCCCGCGCGGTGCGCATGGCCAGGTCGTCCGAGATATCCAGCTCCACCCGGCCCGGCATGTCCGCCTCGCGGTACAGCTTCGACAGGCCGTCCACCACGCCCGGCACGCGCGCGCTGAAGCTGCAACACTCGATGTCGCAGCCCAGCCCCGCGATGGGCCTCGCCACGAAGGGCGTCACCGGACAGCCCGCTTCCGCGAACGCCTGGAACAGGCCCACGATGGTGCCGCCCGTGCCCACGCCGCTCACCACGCCGTGCACCAGCCCGCCCGGCACCTGCGCCAGGATTTCCTGCCCCGTCCACACGCGGTGCGCCTCCGCGTTGTCCGGGTTCTCGAACTGGCGGGGCGCGTAGCCGCCGCGCTCCTTCGCCAGCGCTTCCGCCCGCGCGATGGCACCCCGGATGCCTTCCGAGCGCGGCACCAGCTCCACCTCGCCGCCGTAGGCGCGGATGGCGATGAGCCGCTCCTCCGTCACGCCCTCCGGCATCACCGCCGTGAAGCGGCAGCCCATCTGCGCGCTCGCCAACGCCATGGCGATGCTGGTGGAGCCGCTGGACGCCTCCACCACGTCGCCGCCCGGGCTCAGGTCCCCCAGACGCCACGCCTTTTCCAGCATGTACCGGGCGATGCGATCCTTCGTGGACCCGCTGGGATTGAGGAACTCCAACTTGCACCAGATGGTCGGACCTTCCGGGTCCAGCCGCACGGGCACGAGCGGCGTGGGCCCCACGGCCTGGAGGAAGCGACCATCAGCGGGAAGCGGGCGGCAGGGAGGGCGCATGGGTCATCCCTATCGCGAAACGCGCCAGCGGGGGAGCCAGCCTGTCGTCCAGCGAGCGGCGGCGGACGCCCGTTCCCCTGGCTGTTCCGTCGGAGAAGACATTTTCCCACGTGCAACACTTGGCGCATCCAGGGGCAGCCATTACGAAGAAGGGCCACGGTTTCATCCGCCTGCATGCCTTCCTCGCCCACCATCCTCAACGTCAACGACGACCTGGCCAGCCGTTACGTCACGTCTCGCGTGCTGTCCCTTTCGGGTTTCCAGGTCCTGGAGGCGGGCACGGGCGTCGAGACGCTGGCGCTCGCGGACGAGCACACCGACCTGGTCATCCTGGACGTCCGCCTGCCGGACATGAGCGGTCTGGAGGTGTGCCGGCGCCTGAAGGCCTCCCCGCGCACTCGCAGCGCGCTGGTGCTGCACCTGTCCGCGCAGGCGGTGGGCGCCGCGGACCGGGCGCAGGGGCTGGAGCACGGCGCGGATGCGTACCTGGTGGCGCCGGTGGATCCAGAGGAGCTGGTGGCCCAGGTGCACGCGCTCCTGCGCCTGCGCCGCGCCGAGCGAGAGGTGCGCGTCCTCTCCGACCAGGTGCAGCAGCAGCGCCGCCTCCTGGAGCTGGCCATGGCCGCGGCGGCGGACCCCATCGCGCTCTATGACGGCGACGGGACGCTCATCTACGCCAACCAGGCGGTGGCCGCGTCGCGTGGCTCGCACCACGTGCACGTGCCGGGCAGGAGCATGGACGCGATTCGCGTGATGGACCCGCAGCTGGAGCCCTACGCGAAGGCGCTGGACGCGGCGCGGCGCACGGGCCAGGTGCAGCGCGGCCGCGTCAGCCTGTCCTCGGACCAGGGCCCGCGGCACTTCGAGTACACGATGTCCCCGGCCACCGGACCCACGGGCGCGGTGGAGGCCGTCATCGCCACCGGGCAGGACGTCACGGAGCTGCGCAACGCGGAGGACTTCCGCGAGCAGTTCATCGGCATCCTGGGCCACGACCTGCGCAACCCGCTCAACGCGCTGTCCATGTCCGCGCAGCAGCTCCAGCGCCAGGGCGAGCTGTCCGACCGCCAGCGCGTCTTCACCGAGCGCATCCTCACCAGCGCCGTGCGCATGGATCGGATGATCCGCCAGCTGCTGGACTTCGCGCGGGCGCGGCTGGGCGCGGGGCTGCCGGTGGTGCGCTCGCGGTGCGACCTGTTCGACGTGGTGCGCGGCGCGGTGGAGGAAGCGCGCGCCAGCCAGCCCCAGCGCGAGGTGATGCTGGACGTGCAGGGTGACGGGCGCGGCGCGTGGGACGCGGACCGGCTGGAGCAGGTGGTGGGCAACCTGGTGTCCAACGCGCTCAAGTTCAGCCCGCCGGACTCACCCGTGCGCGTGAGCGCGGAGGGCCTGGACGGCGAGGCCGTGCTGCGGGTGCACAACCTGGGTGCGCCCATTCCGGCGGAGCAGGTGCCGCACCTCTTCGCCGCGTGGCGCCGCGCCGGCCGCAGCGACCGGGAGCGCGGCGCGGCCGGAGGGCTGGGCCTGGGGCTCTACATCGCCGGCCAGATTGTCCACTCCCACGGCGGCACCGTGAAGGTGACCTCCACCGAGGCCCAGGGGACGACCTTCACGGTGCGTCTGCCGCGAGGCTGAAAATCCTACGGGTTTGACGACTCGTGGACGGATGCATTGCGGCCACCCTTCCGGATGCGCAGGCGCGCCCCCACCCTGGGGGCATGGTCCCATCCGAAAAGCAAATCTTCGCCCAGAGCGTGGAAGCCCTCTTCGTGCGTGCGTTGGGGCCGTACCTGACGCGTGACGGGCGCCAGAAGCTGAAGGCCGCGGGCCTGAACCTGTCCGAGCCGCTGCGCCCCCACTACTCGCTGGAGCAGTGGCGCGTCTTCCTGGACGTGGCCGCGCGGGACGTCTTCCCCGGCCAGTCCCTGGAGTCGGCCTACCTGGAGCTGGGCGCCCGCTACCTGAAGGGCTTCCAGCAGACGTCCGTGGGGCGGGCGAGCATGCAGCTGGTCACGCACCTGGGGCCGCAGAAGACGCTGGAGCGCGTGCCGTACAACCTGCGCGCGGGCAACAACTTCAACGAGGTGCGGGTGGAGGAGCTGTCCAAGCAGGACGCCACCCTGTGGGTGAAGGACGTGCTGGCGGACAACCCCTTCTTCGCCTGCGGCTTCCTGGCGGAGACGCTGCGCGCGTCGGGCGCGGGCTCACCCGAGGTGAAGCCCATCGCCTTCGACGGGACGGCGGCGACGTACCGGCTGACGTGGTCGCAGGCGAAGTCGCAGCGGCCCGCGGGCACGCTCGCGCCGGTGCGCCGGCTCTACGGGTAGCGCACGGGCGCCGGCGGATCATCCGGAGGCAGGGGGATGAACTCCGTCTCCGTGGGCACGGCGGCGAAGCGGCCTTCCTTCCAGTCCGCCTTGGCGGCCTCCAGGCGCTCCTTGGAGGACGACACGAAGTTCCAGAAGAGGTAGCGCGGGCCGTCCATGGGCTCGCCGCCCAGGAGCATCATCCGCGCGGAGGACTCCGCCTTGAGGATGATTTCGCTGCCCGGCTTGAACACGAGCAGTTCGCCGGGCTGGAAGCGCGTGCCCTCCACCTCCACGGTGCCCTCGACGAGGTAGAGGCCTCGCTCCTCGTATTCGGCGGAGAGCTTCAAGCGGGAGCCCGCCTCCATCTTCGCGTCCGCGTAGAAGAGGTCGGAGTGGGCGCGCACGGGGGACTTGCCGCCATGCACCTGGCCCGCGATGACGGTCAGGTGGATGCCCTCGCCGTCGATGATGGGGAGCGTGTCCGCGGGGTGGTGGACGAAGGCGGGGGCGACCTCTTCATGCTGCTTGGGGAGGGCGATCCACGCCTGGATGCCGAAGAGGCGGCCACCGGCGGAGCGGGTTTCGGGGCCGGTGCGCTCGGAGTGGGCGATGCCCTGGCCGGCGGTCATCCAGTTCACGGCGCCGGGGCGGATGGGCTGCACGAAGCCCAGCGAGTCACGGTGGAGGATTTCGCCCTCGAAGAGATAGGTGACGGTGGACAGGCCGATGTGCGGATGGGGGCGCACGTCCAGGCCGCGGCCGGGGTCGAAGTCCGCGGGGCCCATCTGGTCCAGGAAGATGAAGGGGCCGACCATGCGGCGGCGCGCGGAGGGCAGGGCGCGGCGCACGTGGAAGCCGTCGCCCAGGTCGCGCACGCGCGGGACGATGAGCGTCTCCAGGGAGGGCGGGGGCTCACGGCCCTGCAGGTCTTCTTCCCAGCTCATGGTGTCTCTCCTTTTCGAGGGGGCACAGTCTGCCTGGGTTCCCGTCCCGCGCGGCCACTTTCTCCTGGACGTTCCGCGCTCGGACGCTTCACTCGGACCGGGGTGGGGAGGCACCGTTGGACGCCGTGCTTTCTCCGTGTTGGATCCGCGTTTAGCCTGGGCCTCACAATGTCCCCTGGGTTCCTCGGGCTTGCCGTCGCGACCGTACTGGCGCTGACACCCCTGACGCTCCGGGCGTGGCGCCGCGCATGGGCCCGGCGTCGCTGGCGGGCACTGGGCCCCATCCTGGAGCTGTCACCGTTCCCGTCGTCCACGCGCGTGCTGCTGGCGGGGCGCTACCGGGGCCATCCGGTGGAGGTGTCCCTGTTGCGCACGGGAGCCTCACGGCTTCGTCTCACGCTGGGGGTGAAGCTGCCTCAGGACTTCGCGCTGCTCCCCCAGGGGTGGGGGCTGCGTTGGCGCGGGGCCTCGAAGGAACGGGACATCCAGGTGGGCCAGCCCGCGCTGGATGCGGCGTTCCTCATCCGGGGCGCGAATCCAGCGGCGGTCATCCGCCTGTTGGGCGAACCCGTCGTCCGCGATGCGCTGCGCCAGCTCCAGGCTCGCGGTGTCCGCCCGGAGGGACTTGGACTTCCAGCGGTTCGTCAGGATCCGCGAGGAGTTCAGCAGGCGGTTGGCGCTGCACCACACCGTGGTGTTCGCGGGCGGTGTCGTGGGGCTGCTGGGCGGGGGCCTCTGGCTCTTCCTGCGGCGCGCGCCTCCTCCGGACGGGTGGGACCTGGCGGGGGTCCCCTTCGCGGCGGGCTTCATCTGCGCCAGCCTGACCTCCATGGTCAGCAGGTATTTCCACCTGCTGTGTCCGGGATGCGGGAACAACCTGCAGGACTTCGACAACACGGATTCGGACGGATCGCCCACCCTGTCGCTGGACCGCTGTCCGCACTGCGATGTCTGGCTGAGGTGAGCCGTGGCTCCAGCCTAGCGCTCCAGCAGTGCCTGCTCGCGCGCGTTCGACTGGAGCCAGGAGGAAGGGCGTTCCTGGAGCTCGGCGATGAAGGGCGGGCGCGAGTTCAGCTCCCAGCGCAACTGAAGCGTCGTCCACTGGCCGTCGGCCTGGAAGTCGTATTCCCAGTGCTCGAACGCGCGCTCCACGTCGTCGGAGAGCTCGGTCCCGTGATGGATGAGGTCCGGTGCTCCCACCCGTTGGAGGACTTCCCATGCCGACATCGTCTTCTCCAGGGTCGCTGCCCGCTCGCGCCGGTCCGGCAGGCACTCTGGGATCGCGTACCGTTCATGCTTCGCGTCGAGGAAGGAATAGGCCGCGAAGCCCCGGGGCTGGACCCCCAGCCGCCGGAGGGACTGCTGGACGATGGGGCGGAAGGCCTGCTCCTCCAGGGACGCCTCGCGGAACACGGAGCTGCGCGAGACGCTGCTCCAATCCTCCACGGATTCCCACTGCTGGAGGAGTGGCAGGCACGCGTGGATGCGGTGTGCTCCCACCAGCACGACGGCGCCCACCACCCTGTCGAGGTGCTTCCGCAACTCGCTGGGGACTTCCTTCTGCGGAGCAGTGGATGACTTCGACAGGAGCGCTTGAACCTCCTGGAGTTGCTCCGTCAGCATCGCCAGCAGCGCGGACGCATCGCGCTGCTCCGCGGCATCCCATTCGCGAGCCCGGACATCCGCCTCCGGGAGGATGGCCGCGTGGGTGAGGTCGAGCACCAGCCGCTGCCCTCTGTGCGTCCGCCAGATGAAGAAGTCCGTCTCGGCGTCGCGGAAGAAGTAGGGCCACGCATGCTTCGACCAGAACAGCCCCGCGGTCGTGTACGTGGCGTGGTCGGCCTGCCACGCATTGCGTCCCACCTTCCCTTCCCTGGGACCGAGGATGTCCACCCGAAGCACGTCGCGTCCCGAGGGAGACACGGCGATGAGCTGAGGGCCGTGGGTCCGGAGGATGGACCAGCCCGTGTCCGAGACGAACAGTTGGTGCGGACTGCTCTCGTTCCATTTCTGCCACCGCTCCCAGACAAGGCGAGGCTCGGCGCTCCCGGGGATGTGTTCGAGCAACTGGAAGCGGAACTCGTTCTGGAACGCGGTGCGCCTGCCCCACCACCAGGAAGCCTTCCGCCCGCCGCGGCGGAGGATCGCCCCGTTGTGGGGCGAGCGGGCCGTCAGGGTGAAGCGCCCGCTGGGCGAGTGTGTCTCCAGGTCGGAGAAGAAGACTCGGGTCATCCGAACGAGGCTACCGCGCCACATTCCTTGGCACAGCCCCCCGTCTGGAGGGAGGCCTGGGCCCCGGGTGGGGGCACCCGGCGTCCGTGTCGTGCACGCCTGACAACGACGTCGCCGTCATCGACCTCAAGACGTTGGAGGTCACGGCCACATCGATGTCGGAGGAAGGCCGGACGGATTGGCCTGGGCGGTCCGGCGCTGAGCTCAGTGAACCGAACCCATGCGGGATGCCGGCACGACACCGGCTTCGCGAAACGTCACGTCCGATGGGCCCAAGGCTTCGAGTGCCTCGACGAAGCGTTCGGTGACGAAGGTGTACGTGGTTCCGTTCGCGGGGCGGAAGAGGTCCACGTCGTGAGGGAGGGCAGCTCCATCCAGCCAGGGTTCGGGCGAGATTCGCACCTCGTACCATCCGCAGGTCGGGCACCTGGGGCCGGTCAGGACCGCGTCCCGGTGCAGAAGCCCGCGCAAGGGAATCTCCAACTCGTACAGCACGACCCCGGCATCGAGTCCCTGTAGCTCCGCGCGCACGGGAGCGAGCCCCCGGATCCCCACGGCCTGGAGGTGTCGCAATGCTTCCTGCGTGACCAGCGCCTCCCATCCGTAGCGCGCGCTCAAAGGTCCGAAGGTTCCGTGTGCCGTGCCACGAAGCGGACCGAACTGCATGCCGGGTTCCGGGGACACTCCAGTTGGGAGGAACGGCTGCACGCGGGACGCGAGGCGCGCGTATTCCGCGTGGGGTTCGACACGCGGCTCCACCAGCAGGTCGCGTCCGGGTAACGAAGACAGATCGACGCTGGGAAGCGTGAACTGGCCACTCCACGTCTCATGGCAGGTGGGGCACTCCACCCCGGGCAAGCTCCAGACGTGCTCGGCGGAGATGCTGCCGCTCCAGTGTCTCGGAGTGGAAGGGGCCGGACGTTGGAGTTGGTAGAAGCGCATCTGTCCTTCCAGAACGTCAGCGGGCCTTCTTGCGCGCGAGCTCCAGCAGCCGGGGCAGAGGCTTCGCTGGCTTCTCCAACGCATCCACGAGCCGATCGAAATCACTGTCAGGCAGCACCACGCGGACTTCCTCGCGTTCGTTCCAGATGGAGGGTGAGTCGTCCTCTGCAAGCATCGGATGTTTTGGGTCCATGACTGTGACGGAGCGGCTCTGACGGGGGGGTGTCCGGCGACGACACGAAGCCTGCCCGCCTGATTACCCTGCGTCCTGCTGGGAGACGAATCCTCCGAGGGTTCAGGGGGATACGCGGTCCCTCCGACATCCCCTGCCCTGGATGCCGAAGTCGGCACCCCCCGTCCGTTGACGACGCGCTGTACCTGTGTTCAGGCTGGCCCTCTGGGAGCCCGCCATGTCCCCTCAAATCGCCCTCGCCTTCACGTCGGAGTTCGCGGCCCATCCGGCGCTCGCCGCCTTCCACCCGGTGGTGCGGCGCTGGTTCGCCTCACGCCTGGGTGAACCCACCCGTCCGCAGGTTGAAGGCTGGCCGCTCATCCAGGCCGGCCACGACGTGCTCATCGCCGCGCCCACGGGCAGCGGCAAGACGCTCACGGCGTTCCTCGCGGCGCTGGACTCGCTGTTTCGCATGGCGCTCGACAGCACGCTGCCCGACCACACGCGCGTCCTTTACGTGTCGCCCTTGAAGGCCCTGGGCAACGACGTGCAGAAGAACCTCCTCCAGCCGCTGGAGGAGCTGATGACCCTGGCGCGCGAGGAGGGCTACGAACCGCAGCAGTTGCGCGTGCAGGTGCGCACCGGTGACACGCCCGCGGGCGAGCGCGCCCAGATGGTGCGCCGCCCGCCGCACATCCTCATCACCACGCCCGAGTCCCTCTACCTCTACCTCACCGCCGAGCGCGCCCGCGCCACCCTGCGCCACGTGCGCACGGTCATCGTGGACGAAATCCACGCGCTCGCCCGGGACAAGCGCGGCAGCCACTTCGCGCTGTCCATGGAGCGCCTCAAGGCCCTCACCGACGTGCGGCCCCAGCTGTTGGGCCTGTCCGCCACGCAGAAGCCGCTGGACGCCATCTCCGGCTTCCTCACCGGCGCGTCCCTCACCGAGTGCAAGCGCGTGGAGGTCGGCCACCAGCGTCCGTGGGACCTCAAGGTGGAGATTCCGGACGCGGAGCTGTCCTCCATCGCGAGCCACGAGATGTGGGGGCAGGTCTATGACCGGCTGATCCAACTCTCCAGCGAGCACCGCACCACGCTCATCTTCGTCAACACGCGCAAGATGTCCGAGCGCGTGGCGCACGACCTGGGCGAACGCCTGGGCCAGCAGTCGGTGGCCGCGCACCACGGCAGCATGTCCCGCGAGATGCGCCTGTCCGCCGAGGAGCGCCTCAAGGCCGGCCAGCTGCGCGTGATGGTCGCCACCGCGTCGCTGGAGCTGGGCATCGACGTGGGCAACGTGGACCTGGTCGTGCAGCTGGGCACCACCAAGGCCATCTCCGTGTTGCTCCAGCGCGTGGGCCGCGCGGGCCACCACAAGGCGGGCATCTCCAAGGGCGTCCTCTTCGCGATGACGCGCGACGAGCTGGTGGAGTGCGTCGCGCTCCTCAACGCCGTGCGCGAGGGCGATCTGGACGCGGTCCGAATCCCCAAGAAGCCGCTCGACGTGCTGGCGCAACAGATCGTCGCCGCGTGCGCGTGCGAGGAATGGGACGAGCGCGCCCTCTTCAGCATCTTCCAGCGCGCGTACCCGTACCAGGACCTCACCTGGGAGGAGTACCAGCAGGTGCTGGAGATGCTGTCGGAAGGCGTCTCCGAGCGCCGGGGCCGGGGCAGCATCCACCTGCACCGGGACCGGGTGAACCAGCGGCTCAAGGGGCGCCGGGGCGTGCGCATCACCGCGCTCACCAACGGCGGCGCCATCCCGGACACGTTCAACTTCAGCGTCACCGCGCAGCCGGAAGGCAAGGTGGTGGGCACGCTGGACGAGGACTTCGCGGTGGAGTCCTCGCCGGGAGACATCTTCCTGTTGGGCAGCACCGCGTGGCGCATCCAGCGCGTCATGGGCAGCACGGTGATGGTGGAGGACGCGAAGGGCGCGCCGCCCAACGTGCCCTTCTGGCGTGGCGAGGCCCCGGGCCGCACGGACGAGCTGAGCCTCCAGGTGGGCCGGCTGCGCGAAGAGCTACTGCGCCACGACGACCCTGCGGGCTTCCTGGAGAAGCTCTTGCGCGTGCCGCCGCCCGCGGTGGATGCGCTGCTGGGCTACCTGCGGCTGGGCAAGAAGATGCTGGGGGACGTGGTGCCCAGCCACACGCAGATCGTCGCCGAGCGCTTCTTCGACGAGGCCGGCGGCATGCAGCTGATCATCCACGCGCCGTTCGGCAGCCGCATCAACCGCGCGTGGGGCATGGCGCTGCGCAAGCGCTTCTGCCGCTCGTTCGACTTCGAGTTGCAGGCGGCGGCCACGGAGGACGGCATCCTCCTGAGCCTGGGGGAACAGCACTCGTTCCCGCTGGCGGACATCTTCGACTTCCTGCACCCGGACAACGTGGAGGAGGTGCTGGTGCAGGCCATCCTCCAGGCGCCGATTTTTGGCACGCGCTTCCGATGGGTGGCGTCGCGAGCGTTGACGCTGCACCGGATGATGGGCGGCAAGCGCGTGGCGCCGAACCTCCAGCGCGCGCGCAGCGAGGACCTGCTGGCGGCGGTGTTCCCCGCGCAGGTGGGCTGCCAGGACAACCACGGCGGCGGGGACGTGGAGCTGCCGGACCATCCGCTGGTGAAGCAGGCGATGGACGACTGTCTGCGCGAGGCGATGGACATCGACGGGCTGCGCGAGGTGCTCCGGCGCATGAAGGACGGGCGCATCCAGTTGGTCGCGCGAGACGTCCCGGAGCCGAGTGTCTTCGCGCACGCGCTCATCAACAGCCAGCCCTACACCTTCCTGGACGACGCGCCGGCCGAGGAGCGCCGCGTGCGCAACGTGGCCCTGCGCCGCGCGATGCCCGCGGAGGACGCAGCGGCGTTCGGGGCGCTGGACGCGAACGCCATCCGGCAGGTGGTGGAGGACGCCGCGCAGCCGATGCGCGACGAGGACGAACTGCACGACGCGCTGTTGCAGCTGGTGCTGGTGCGAGCGTCGGAGGTGCCGCGAGGCCTGGAGACAGGGCTCTTCAAGCAGGGGCGCGTGGCCTGGCTGGAGCGGCAGGGCGGGCGGTTCCTGGTGTCGGCGGAGCGGGGCAACGCGGTGCGAGCGCTCTTCCCGGACGCGCGGACGCAGCCGGTGTTGCCGGTGCTGGAGTACGACCGGCCGGTGGAGCGCGACGCGGCGGTGCTCCAGGTGGTGCGTGGGCGGATGGAGTTGGTGGGGCCCACGACGGTGACGGAGCTGGCGCGGCTGACGCTGTTGGATCCGGATGACATCAACCTGGCGCTGCACAACCTGGAGAGTCAGGGCAGCGTGCTGCGAGGCCAGTTCCGCGCGCAGGACGACGTGCCGGTGCCTCGGGACGCGGACGGAAGCCCGGTGCTGGAGTGGTGCGACCGGCGCCTGCTCCAGCGCATCCACCGGCTGACGGTGGGGCGGCTGCGCCGTGAGATTGAACCGCTGAGCCCGCAGGACTTCATGCGCTTCCTCTTCCGGTGGCACCACCTGGAGGACATGGACGCGCTGCGAGGCTCCACGGGATTGCTCAAGGCGGTGCGGCTGCTGCAGGGGTACGAAGCGCCGGCCTCCGCGTGGGAGCGCTTCCTGTTGCCCGCGCGCATGCGGGGCTACACGCCGGACCTGATGGAGCGCGCGTGCTACGCGGGCGAGGTGGCGTGGGGGCGGGTGACGCTGAAGGATCCGCCGAAGCCCGCGGGCCCGCGCCGGGGCGCGCCGGTGGAGGCGCCAGAGCCGGTGGTGGCGAAGCGGTCTTCACCGACGCGCAACGCGCCGCTGACGTTCACGGTGCGCGAGGACCTGGAGTGGATGCTCGCGGCGGCGCGTCCGCACGCGGTGCTTGCGGACGGAGGCGTGTGGACGCCGCCGGACCTGAGCGCGGCGGCGAAGGACGTGGTGGGCGTGCTGGAGCGGCGGGGTGCGTGCTTCTTCCAGGACCTGGTGACGCGAGCGCGGCGGCTTCCCGCGGAGGTGGAGGACGCGCTGTGGGAGTTGGTGGCGAAGGGGCTCGTCACGGCGGACGCGGTGCAGAACCTGCGCATCCTGCAGAGCCCGGCGCACCGCAAGCGGCAGAAGCTGCTCAACCGGGGTGGGCCGGGCCGCTGGAGCCTGCTGGCGCCGGCGGAGCCGAAGTCGCAGGAAGAGGTGACGGAGTCGCTGGCGAAGCTGTTTCTCCAGCGCTACGGCATCGTCTGGCGCGACCTGGTGATGCGCGAATCGCTGGCGCCCACGTGGCGCGACCTGCTGCTCGTCTACCGGCGCATGGAGGCGCGAGGCGAGCTGCGAGGCGGACGCTTCGTGTCAGGCTTCGTGGGGGAGCAGTTCGCGCTGCCGGAAGCCGTGGACATGGCGCGAGCGGTGCGGCGAGCACCTCCGTCAGGCGTGCGCATCCAGTTGTCCGGAGTGGATCCGTTGAACCTCACGAGCGTGGTGACGCCGGGCCCGCGCGTGGCCGCGCTGCCGAACAACGTCGTCACCTACGTGGATGGGATTCCGCAGGGCGTGGACGCGGTGGAGGACGCGTCTGAGAACGAGGAGGCGGAAGCCGATGGAACGCTCGCGCAGGTGAACTGACTCTACTTCAGAACAGGGCCAGATTCGAAAAGCGTGGACGTTTCCAAGCAGGAGGCCGAATTTGTTGAGAAAGTCGGTCGTGTACGCTCTTTGTAGTCCGCTGTTGATGGTTGTGATGATGAGCGCCTGTACGCAGGAGGGCGCTGTGGAGCAGTTGCGATTGCAGTCAGAGTTGGAGCGTGCCGTTCTGGCTGATCAAATGGCGCTGGTGAATGAAGAAAGGAAGGGCGAGCAAGGCTTTCAAGCCTTTTTGAAGAGGCATGGTGAGGATGCGGCGCCTCTTTTTGAGAAGCTTGTCGCGGATGCTGCGAAGTCGGGGGATGGTGGTAACCCGTCTTTGATTGAGGCTGCCGTGGATGGATTGGTGCTCCTGAAGAAGGGATATTCTCGGGAGTTGCTCAAGGGGCTGGCCTCTAGTGACAAGGTTGGCTTTGAGCTTTCGAGGTCCGCCCTGGATGCACTGATCGAGGTTTCGCCGAGCAATGAGAGGGTAGGAATTCTCGTTGAACGCTTGCGGCAGAGACAGGACCCGAAGGATCAGTTCTCGACTGTTGATGATTTGATCAAGCTGGCATCCTCCGAGGCGGTTCCCTATCTGAAGGACATCCGGCCTGGGATATCAGACGCCAAAACCGCGAGGCATGTTGATAAGGCAATTGCTTTGTTGGGGGAGCCCGGTGTTTGCAGGGTGTATAGCGAGAAGTTCAGGGAGGTAACCGGTAGGTGGGGGTGCGTCTATAGGTGCGCAGGCGCGATTCGGTCCCGGGAGCGGGTTATGGAATCGGGTTGTCCCAGTACCATTCCAAATCAGGATGAGTGACTCGTAAGAGCCACCCCTCTAAACATCCTGCTTGACGTAGTCGACAGTGCCGGCAGCGAGGACGCGTGACGTCGCGACCTGCCGGCGCACCTCACTGCCTGGCGCGTAGCCATTCTGCCTCCTTGGCTTCGGTCCGCGAGGATGCTTGAGAAGCGTCATCGGGTCGACGTGCCCTGTCATTTCCACCAGCGTCCGGGCCAATTGCGCCGATGTCTGGCTTTCGTAGGGCACCCAGACTTCCTCCGGGAGGGCGGCCTTCATTCCGCCGTAGTACTCGCGCAGTTCGGCCGCGATGTAGAAAGGGGAGATGGGTTTCTCCCGGCACACCGGATGCGCGGTCCGCACCGCCGCCTGCAGAAGAGCCAACACGTCGTAGGCTACCAGTGCGACGCAGAATCCAAGCAGGGCGCCCCGGAGTGAGCCAAGGCTTCGCACCTCGCTCTCAAGGACAGACTCCAGGCGGCCAAAAAGGCATTCAATCCGCCAGCGCGTACGGTACAGCCGGGCGAGGGTGGTGGCTGCCTTGCGGCCCGCTGGGACGTTCGTCAGCAGCCGGATGACGGTTTCGCCGTCCTCGGTCCGAGTGTCGAGCTCAATCTCGATTCGCCGCAACCGCAGCACGCCACTGGCTCCGTCTGGAATGGACACCGACTGCTCGAATACCGTGCCCGTCTCGATTCGCCCCACCTTGCGTCGCGGGCGCCCCTCGGTCGGCGAGGGATTGCGAGCATGCTCCCGCACCAGCAGGAAGGCGTCGCGCGCGGCGAAGGCCTGCAGAATCGAGCGCGTGCTGAAACCCCGGTCCGCCACCCAGAGGTGGCCTGGCTCGACTTGCGGCAGCAGATGCTTCAGCAGCGAGCGCTCATGGTCATGCGCGTCCTCCCAGGGCAGCACGTCGGCCACCAGGTCCAGGTCCGGGTCGTAAAGCACGAGGGACTGGGCCCGGCGTCGCGGCGCCCCGGAGGCCGCGCAACGCCGCGAGGCGCTTGTCACTCGCCGGCAAGTCGTTGCCGTCCACGATGCGGACAGCCATCCCTTCGCAAACCGCGTCCCCCGAGCCCATCGCGCAACGCACCGGAGCCAGCCGAGCGTACGCGCCACGCATCAGCGCCCTGAGGACCGCCGGCTCGGTCCGGTTCACCTTCTTGTAGAGCGCTTGCACCGAGACGGGCAGGCGATGCCGCTGCGCCGCCGCATGCAGCGAGGGGAGCATGCTGAGTGATCCCCGCATTTAAGCGAGCGGATCGCCAGACGCCTACCTGACAGCTGCGTGCGAGGCGGAGTGGTGGGGAGCAGTAAGAGAGGCCATGCGGGGACGCAAAGTGGCCATCAACGAAGAGC
>NZ_RAWR01000095.1:0-36886 GCF_003986945.1 Corallococcus sp. AB018
GCGCGGGACTGACGCGGACGGAGCAGGACGCCCTGCGCGCGTTCGTCACGGGGGGCGGGCACCTGATGCTGTCGGGCGGACGCACGGTGTCCACGCTCGCGGCGGGTACCGCGGACGACAAGCTGTTCCTCACGGACATCCTCCGGGCGTCCATCGCGGCGGGGGCGCCGGTGGCCCGGGTGCAGGGCTCGGCGGGCGGGCTCCTCGCGGACCTGGCGGCCACGCCGCTGGCGGATGGGACGCTCGGCGCCTATCCGGTGGGGGTGACGGACGTGCTGGCCCCGACGGGCGGCGGCGCGGACGTGCTGCGCTACACCGGCACGTCGCTGGGCGCGGGCGTGCTCTCCGCGGGCACGGCGCCCGCGGGCCAGGTGCTGGTGCTGGGCTTCCCGTTCGAGGGCCTTGCGTCCAATCGTGAGCGGTCGCGGCTGGTGGGCGCGTTCCTGGTGCGTTCAGGACTCGTCACCCAGGCGCCGGCCCTGCCTGACGCGGACGTGACGCCCGCGGTCAGCCCCCGGCCGCTGTCGTCCTGCGTGGCGGTGCGGGAGGTGGATCCGCATCCGCCGGTGGACCCGGGCCCGGGGGACCCGGACCCGCAACCCACGGTCATTCCGGCGCTCCCCAATGACTATTCCCCCAAGGGGGACAGCGGCTGCGGATGCGGGGCCGGCGCGGGAACGGCCTCCGGGCTCTGGCTGTTGGTCGGGGTGATTGTTCAGCTCCGGCGTGCACGCGCGAAAGCGGCCCACGCGAAGCGTTGACTCGGCGGGGGCGCCTGCCTACGGTCGCCCGCCTTCTTTACGAGATTCATGACGGTGGGCCGCGAAGGCCCACTCCTTCAAGGAGACGGAAACACCATGGCCATCAAGCTCGCCATCAACGGCTTCGGTCGTATCGGTCGCTGCATCCTGCGCGCCGCGCTCAGCCGCAAGGAAGACCTCGAGATCGTCGCCATCAACGACCTCGACAAGCCGTCGGCGCTGGCCCACCTGTTCAAGTACGACTCCGTGCACCGCACGTGGCCGGGCGAGGTGTCCCACACGGACAAGGGCATCGTGGTGAACGGCAAGGAGATCGCCGTCACCGCGGAGAAGGACCCCTCCGCGCTGCCCTGGAAGAACATGAACGTGGACGTGGTGATGGAGTGCACCGGCCGCTTCACGGCCCGTGACGCCGCCGCCAAGCACCTGGCCGCGGGCGCCAAGAAGGTCATCATCTCCGCGCCGGCCAAGGGCCCGGACCTGACCATCGCGTACGGCATCAACCAGAACGAGTACGACCCGGCGAAGCACCACATCGTGTCCAACGCCTCGTGCACCACCAACTGCCTGGCGCCCATCGCCAAGGTGCTGGTGGACAACTTCGGCATTGAGAAGGGCCTGATGACGACGGTGCACAGCTACACCAACGACCAGCGCATCCTGGACCTCACCCACGAGGACATGCGCCGCGCCCGCGCCGCCGCGCTCTCCATGATCCCCACCAGCACCGGCGCCGCGAAGGCCATCGGTGAGGTCATCCCGTCCCTCAAGGGCAAGATGCACGGCATCTCCGTCCGCGTCCCCACCCCGAACGTGTCCCTGGTGGACCTGACGGTGAACACCACCAAGAAGGTCACCGCGGAAGAGGTCATCGCCGCGATGAAGGCCGCCGCCAACGGCGCGCTCAAGGGCGTGCTGGAGTTCAGCGACGCGCAGACGGTGTCGGTGGACTACAACGGCAACCCGCACTCGGCCATCTTCGACGCGACCAACTGCTTCGTGATGGGCGACAACATGGTCAAGGTCATGGCCTGGTACGACAACGAGTGGGGCTTCTCCAACCGCATGGTCGACACGGCGAAGTTCCTCGTGTCCAAGGGCGTGGCGTAAAGCCTCCCCGCACCGGCACCCCAGGCTGACCGAGACAGGCACAAGGGACACCCAAGATGATCCGCTACATCGATGACCTGCAGTTGACCGGCAAGCGCGTCTTCATCCGCGTGGACTTCAACGTCCCGCTGGAGGGGCGCCGCATCACCGACGACACCCGCATCCGTGAAGCGCTCCCCACCATCCGGCGCGCGCTGGAGATGGGCGGCAAGGTCATCCTGGCGTCCCACCTCGGTCGGCCCAAGGGCGCGGACCCCAAGCTGTCCACGGTGCTCGTCGCGGAGAAGCTGGCGGAGCTGCTGGGCGGCAAGCACGAGGTCATCCACGCGGACGACTGCGTGGGTGACAACGTGAAGAAGCAGGTGAATGACCTGAAGGCGGGGCAGGTGCTCCTGCTGGAGAACCTGCGCTTCCACAAGGAGGAGGAGGCGAACGACGAGGCCTTCTCGCGCGAGCTGGCGGCGCTGGCGGACGTCTACGTCAACGACGCGTTCGGCACGGCGCACCGCGCGCACGCGTCCACGGCCGGCATGGTGCCCTTCGTGAAGGAGAAGGCCGCCGGCCTCCTGATGCGCAAGGAGATCGAGTACCTGGGCGACAAGGTCCTGCGCAATCCGCAGAAGCCCTTCGTGGCCATCCTGGGCGGCTCCAAGGTGAGCGACAAGATCAAGGTCATCGAGAGCCTGCTGCCCAAGGTGGATGCGCTGCTCGTGGGTGGCGCCATGGCGTACACCTTCCTGAAGGCGCAGGGCATCGAAGTGGGCAAGAGCCGGGTGGAGGAGGGCGACAAGCTGGCGCTGGCGGCGAAGCTGCTGGACACGGCCAAGCGCCTGAAGACGCCGCTGGTGCTGCCCATCGACCACATCGTCTGCGCGGACATCGACGGCAAGGGCCCGGTGAAGGAGACGCCGGATCAGGTGGTGCCGGCGGACATGATCGGCCTGGACATCGGTCCCAAGACGCGCGCGATGTACACGCAGCGCATCCGCGACGCGAAGACGGTGATCTGGAACGGGCCCATGGGCCGCTTCGAGGTCGACAAGTTCGCGGAGGGCACGCGCTCGGTGGCCGCGGCGATGTCCATCAACAAGGACGCCGTCACGGTGATTGGCGGCGGCGACAGCGCGGCGGCGGTGGAGCAGATGGGCTACGCGGACAAGATGAGCCACGTGTCCACGGGTGGTGGCGCGTCGCTGGAGTTCCTGGAGGGCCAGCCGCTGCCTGGCATCAAGGCGCTGGAGACGAAGTAGGGCACCCACGCGGTACGCACCGGGGGAGACACCTCGATGGCTCGTCGGAAGATCGTCGCTGGCAACTGGAAGATGAACAAGACGGTGCCGGAAGCGCTCGCGCTGGTGCGGGAGCTTCGCGGCGCGGTGGCGGCAATGGGCGACAAGGTAGAGGTGGCCATCGCGCCCCCGTTCGTCGCGTTGCAGCCCCTGCACGTCGCGCTGGAGGGGGCACCCCTGCAGCTGGCGGCGCAGAACTGCCACTGGGAGTCCTCGGGCGCCTTCACGGGCGAAATCAGCGCGCCGATGCTGGCGGAGCTGGGGTGCGCCTACGTCATCGTGGGGCACTCGGAGCGCCGGCAGTTCTTCGGTGAGACGGACGCCACGGTGAACAAGCGGGCGAAGGCGGTGAAGGCCGCCGGGATGACGCCCATCGTCTGCGTGGGAGAGACGCTGGCCGAGCGCGAGTCGAACCAGACGCTCACGGTGGTGGAGCGCCAGGTGCGGGGCGCGCTGGAGGGCTTCTCCGGGGCGGACGTGGCGACGTTCGTGATGGCGTACGAGCCGGTGTGGGCGATTGGGACGGGCCGGACGGCGACGACGGCGCAGGCGCAGGAGGTCCACGCGGCCATCCGGGGCCTGCTGACCCGGATGTACGACGAGGGGACGGCCGAGCGGGTCCGCATCCAGTACGGCGGCAGCGTGAAGCCGGACAACGCGGCGGAATTGCTGGGTCAGCCGGACGTGGACGGGGCGCTCGTGGGGGGAGCGAGCCTCAAGGCGGCGGACTTCGTGGCCATCGTGAAGGCGGCTGGCTGAAGCCGTTATCCCCGTTAGAAGTTGTCACCCGTTGACCACTTTGTGTAGGTTGCGCCCTCTTTTCACGGAGCGTTTGGACCACCCATGCTGACCTTCTTCACGATCGTGCACGTCCTGCTCTGCGTGTTCATGATCTTCGTCATCTTGTTGCAGCCGGGGAAGGACGCCGGCATGGGTTCCGCCCTCGGTGGCGGTGCCGCGACGAGCGCCTTCGGTGGGCGCGGCGCGGTGACCTTCTTGAGCAAGCTGACGGGCGTCTGCGCCGGCTTGTTCTTCCTGACCTCGCTGGGCCTGTCGTTCGTGGGCCTGCGCGGTTCGGTGGCCGCGGGTTCGGTGGCGACGCCGCCGGCGAAGACGGCCCCGGCGACCCCGGGAGCCACGCCGCCGGCTCCGGCGGCGCCTGGAGCGGTGGAGCAGGAGCGTTCCGCGACGCCGCCGGCGGAGGGCCAGCAGGCTCCCGCGCCGACGACGCCCGCGCCGTAGTCGTCAGGAAGCATCGGATTCACGCGACCGTTGAATTGGTTGTTGCGTGAATCCACGGGGTCCGGTAGATGGACCCCGCCGAACGCCCAGGTGGTGGAACTGGTAGACACACCATCTTGAGGGGGTGGCGCCGAAAGGTGTGCGGGTTCGAATCCCGCCCTGGGCACTCCGAACAAGAGCCTCCGAGTCGAAAGACTCGGGGGCTTTTGTCGTTTTAGGGCTCAGCGCTCGACGTCAGGCGTGCTGATTGGCCGGCGCTGGTGCTGTTCCTGGTGCCCCGGGAACATGGAGACGAAGAACTCCGACCAGCCGCCCATGCGCACCCGGAGCACGTCGTACTTCTCCGGGTCCTTCGACGCGTGCGCGAAGGTCTCAGGGGTGGCGCAGGTGATGGTCAGGATGTTCGAGCCCTGGCCCTGGGCGAACGCGTGCAGCACGCGCTCCAGCGAGCCCACGGGGAAGTCCTCGCGGATGTTGAAGTCCGTGGGCGCTCCGCTCGTGAAGCCCTCGGCTCCCGCGCCGGTGTAGCCAGACAGCGCTCGCACGAAGCCTTCCTCCTGATGATCCACCGGCTGATCCGCGATGCTCGGCGACGGGCTCAGGTCCGAGGCCAGCGTCTCCCCGAGCCGCCGTCCATCCGCGGAGGCGCCGCAGGTCGCGCCGAACTCCAGGTAGTTCTCGAAGGTGCCCGCGCCTGGTTGGATCTGGAACCCGCTGAACGGCTTCTCCGGCGTCCCGAACTTCTTCGCCAGGTCCACCCTCTTCTGGGAGGTGGTTTCGGCGGGATCAGGTGGTCACCAATGACTGCACGCGATTCGAAGCACTCGGCGCGAGCGGCACACCAGTCATGAATGCTCGTAGCCTGAAAATTCCTAACGCAATGGCCTGCGCTCTAAACTGGCTGCCCACTCCTTTTTAGTCCTGGCTGATGAGCCCATATGGCGAAAGTCGCTCGCTTCCTGGTTGATCCCCGGCTGGCAGTGTTGCTTGGCGAGAGCTATCGCTCGTCAGAGCAGGCTCTCAAGGAGTTGATCGACAACGCGTGGGATGCCGACGCAACGCGCGTGGAGGTGACGCTCCCCCAAATGGGTCTCACTGGAGCGCCAATTGTCATCGACGACGATGGGGTTGGCATGAGCGAGAAGGAGCTCCGCACTGAGTACCTTAAAGTTGCGAGCGACCGCCGGAGCAGAAGAGGGGAAGTGTCTCAACGCTTCAGGCGTCCCATCAAGGGACGTAAGGGAGTCGGCAAGTTCGCGGGGTTGATGGCAGCAACCTCAATGGTTCTCACGACGCGGTCGGGCGCGAAGCGGTCAGAGCTTCGGATCCGGAAAGAGGACCTTGGTGACTCCAGGCATGATCTCGAAACCATCGACCTACCGCTCCATACCTCTGAATGCGGTCCGGACGAGCATGGAACATCCATTACTCTTTCCGATCTCAACCAAGCATTCGCGTTTCCCAGTGCCGAACGACTCCGAGAACTGCTCGTCCTCGAATACGGACGCGAAGCGGGCTTCGAAGTTCGTGTGAATGGGGAGCCGCTTGCAGTCGAGGACGTTCCCGGAGAGACATTCACGCAGAGTGTGGACCTTCCGGCCCTGGGGAAAGTTCGGCTTCAGTTCACCATTGCAGATGGAAAGAAGCCCCTGAGAGCCAAGCACTCCGGGGTGGCGATTCGTGTAAATGGGAAGGTGGTTGGTCGGCCTGTGCACTTCGGTCTTGAGGAAGACGAAGAGATTCCGCCAAAACTCCTCAATCGAATCTATGGGGAGGTACATGCTGACGGCTTGTCCGAAGATGTGACAGTGGATTGGGGTGCAGTCATAGAAAACAGCACCCGATTTCGCGAACTTCAGTTCTGGGTGAAAGACCGATTAAAGGAACGAGTTCGGAAGACATTCTCCAGCGAGGTGAATCTAGCGAAAGCACGTCGTCAGGCTGAGCTGAACCGGCGCCTCGCCGGACTGCCGGAGCACAGAAAGCGGCTCGCCCAGGTCGCGGTCGAGCGCGCGCTGAGCAAGTTCTACGGCGAGACGGAAGAGCGCAAGGACACGGTCATCAACGTTATGCTCGACGCATTTGAGCGCGATGAGTACTGGGTGGTTGTGCAAGCTATTGAGGGGGCTAGGCATTCCGGCGTCGCAATATTTGCGGAAGCATTGGCTGATTTTGGCTTGGTAGACATGGCGCTAATGGTGCAGCAGGCCAATCGACGGCTGGAGGTGCTCGAACGACTCGATGAGTTGGTCGCTAATCCCGAAACACTTGAAAAGCAAATGCACCAAGTCATTGAGCGCAACTTGTGGGTGCTCGGTTCGGACTACGCACTGCTCGCTTCAAATCGAACGCTCGCATCAATCGTGGAGCGGTGGGCCGGGCGTGAATTTCCGGGAGATCGAGCCACACGTCGTCCGGACCTGCTCTTGTGCGAGGATGTGCGGCTGCGGCATGTGGTCATCGAATTCAAGCGCCCGTCTCACAGCATTACTCGTGATGACGAGAATCAAGCAGTGAAATATTCCGATGATCTACGCCATGCCTTCGAAAATATTGAGATCTTGGTTATTGGCGGACGACGGGATTCGTCCGTGGATCCTCGCCGTACCACGGATGGGCTACGCGTCATGTCGTATTCAGCCCTTGTTAGTACTGCTCGAACTCAGTTGAGATGGCTTGTTGAACAGCTCGCGCCGAGTGCGAAAGATTAAAAGTCCTCTGGAAATTGGTAGCCGTCTGGCCAACGATGTGCCGTGATGGGTTGTCGGCGTCGCGGATTGTCTGGGTACATCAAAGCCAGACTGGGCGCGCGTCGCGGAAGCCGTCGATGTCAGCGGGCAGAAGCAGCGGGAGTTCGCGTTGGCGCGGGGCGCGCGACTGAGCACGTTGCAGTTGTTGGAGTGCAAAGCGGCGCTGGGCCGTAAGAACTTCCTCTTCGGCGTCCACGAAGCCGCGGTGGCAATCCTCGCGGCCTCTACGCCCTGGTGGCCACCTGCGAGGCCAACGGCGTCAATCCCGAGACGTACCTCGCGGATGTCCTGCTGCGTGTGCAGGCGCACCCCAACTCGCGCATCGGTAGCCTGCTACCCCACGAATAGACGCGGCGCCCTGCCGCCGACCCGCCCGATTCGCCCCTCCAGCCCAGTCACTGCACAGCTCGCCCCTCGCGGCGCTCGCCGAACACGGTCTTCCTCCGTCATCAATCCTTCCGGCACGCTACTGGCCGGACGGCTGCCGCTGGCCCGACGCGGCCGGCGCCTCTTCCCCTTCCCCTGAGCCGCGACGCACAGTCGGCCCGTGCCGGGCTGAACGTCAGACGTGTGTCCTTTGCTCCCTCGCTGGGCCCATTCCTGGGAGGCGTGGATGCGGATGACGCGAAGTTGGGCCGTCTGGCTGTGGTTGTTGTCGCCGGTTGCCGCATGGGCCGAGGACGTCCCAGAGGTGCAGCCCGTGGATGAGGAACGGCGCCCGCTGGATGATGCCTGGCGCTCGCTGCTGCGGCTCGACGTGACGACGCTGGCCCTGCTACCGCGCGCGGGCGTCGGCATGGACGCGGGCTTCGTCCAGGTGGAGCCCACCCTCGTATTCGAGCGCGGCGAGGAGTTCGGCCTCAACCTGGGCGCCCCGGTGCGGTTGCGGCTGTGGGGTGGAGGGGAAGGCGCGGGCCCCGTGCGTCGGGAGGACTGGGACAGCCTGTCGGACTTCGGGCAGGTGGTGCGCGGCCTCAAGCTGGGCTCGGACAGCGCGCCCCTGGCCGTCTGGTTTGGCGCGCTGGAGGACTACAGCCTGCTGTCCGCGCACCTCGTGCGGCGCTACTCCAACCGCCTCAACCCCGACTACCACCCGGCGGGAGGACTCCTCACCGGGACGCTGGGCCCCCTCTACACGGAGGCCTTCGTTTCGGACGTGCTGGGGGCGCGCCTCATGGGCGCCGAGTTCTCCCTGGACGTGGAGCACGTCCTCTTCGGCCCGCCGAGAGAGCATGCGCGCTACACGCTGGCGCTGTCGGCGGTGCACGACTGGGGACGGGCCGGTGGCCGCGCGCCCTCGCTGACGCTGGCGCACCTGGACGCCATGGCCGTGGTGGTGGTGCGGCCCACCTATGAAGTGCATCTGTCGGCGGGCTGGGGCGGGCAACCTGGTGAAGGCGACTCCTGGGGCGCGGTGGTGGGCGTGGGCGCGGACGCCATGTCGCCCACGCTGCGGATGCGGCTCCGCCTGGAGGTGCGCCGGCAGCACGGCGGCTTCCGGCAGGGCGCCTTCGGCCCGGACTACGAGTTGGCGCGCTTCCAGGTCGCGGGCCCGGCCTCCGTGCCGCTGGCGGAGGCGTCCTTCCCGGAGGGGGCTTCCGCCTACGGTGAGGTGATTCTCAACTGGGACGCGGTGCGCCTGAGTGGCATGCGCCAGCGACACCTCTTCCTCTCCCTGGGAGTGGAGGCCTTCTCCTGGGGCCGGGTGGACGTGGACGGGCGGGTGGAGGTGCAACTCTTCCACCGCAACCTCACCGTGGGCGTCGGCGGACTGGCGACGGCCATGGCCCAACCAGGGGCGCGCTACGTCGTCTCGGGAGAGGCCCGGTGGCGCTTCCTGGGGGGCAACCTCTACGCGCTGGGGCAGGGCGGCACGCTGCTGTTTCCCACGCCGGAGATGACGCTGCGGCCGGGAGCCTTCGCGGCCGTGGGGCTGGGGGTGGACAATGCGCGCTGAGCGACTGCCGTGCGGCGTGGTGGGCCTGGTGCTGTCCCTCGTACTGCTGACGTCGGGGTGTGCCTCGCTGCCCTCACGGGCGGGGCCTGGAGGCACCCTGTCTGCCGTCTCGGGCGCGACGCCCCTGGTGGCGTTGGGGCGCGGTGCTGTCGCGAGTCTCCCCGAGGACGATGCGCTTGAGCACTTCGACGCGGAGTCCGCGGACGGACCGCTTCTGCACCGCCGCCGGGCCACGCCGTCTCCCCAGAATCCCGGCGGAGGAGAAACGGAGCCCCTGCGTGTTGTGGGGGCCCTGGCAGGTGTGTGCGGGGACGTCCCCTCGGGCTGGCCGCACCTGGACTCGGAGGACGAGGTGCTGGAGCCCTTCCTGGCGTGCACCACGCCTGCGGCCTTCCTGGCCTTGCAGCGCCAGGCGGACATGCCCCGGCTGGTAGAGGCCCTCTCGGACTGGAACGCCGTCCGGCTGGGCGCCCTGGGCCCCCTGGAGGCCGAGGCCGCCCGCGTCCTCCTCAAGAAACGCGCGGCCTTCCTCTCCACCGCCGTCGAGAAGCACGGCCCGGCCAAGGCAGAAGTCCTCGCCCTCTTCGTCCTGCACACCTCTCACGACGACGAGGTGCGGCAGCTCTTGCGCCTGCTGGCCGAGGACAAGCTGCTCAAGCGCGCCCTGGGGGCCATGGAGGTGGTGCGCGAGGAGCTGAAGCAGCGGGGCATGTCCCTCGCTGACTTCCCGGAGCGGAGCTTCCGCGGCGGCGACATCGCGCGCGGGCTGGGACGGGCCGCCGATGACGTCGCGGCCTCCATTCCCCTCGTCGGAGGAAGCCGGAGCGTGGATGCGTCCGCGCTGCCCGCGCAGCTCCCACCGCCCTACCAGGAAGCGTACCGGGAGGTGGAGAACGCCCAGTTCCTGGGGGCCTTCGCGCCAGGCAACGTGGCCCTGGCGTCCTTTGACTCCCTCACCTTCGGCATACCGCTGGGCTTCTACCACCTAGCGGCAGGGACGGCGCAGGGCGGGGCTTCCCTTGCCAAGGGCGAGTACGAGGAGGCCACGCGGCAGTTGGCGCCCGCGGCCCTCATGGTGGGCCTGTATGCGGGAGGGAAGGGGGCGCGCGCGCTTCGTGAAGCAGGCGTCTCCCGGCTGGAGCGCGCTCGCCTTCAGGCGGTGGTGCCCCGCGTGGAGTCGCTGAAGGCGGTGTTGGAGAGGTTGGAATCGCGAGTCGGAGAGAGCGTTGTGGGGGAGCTGGCTAGCTACCTTCAGCAGGACCGGGACGCAGCGATTCTGGTGGCGGAGTGGGGTGAAGCCGGCGCGCTAGCTCTTCACGAGGCGCGAGGCAACGTTGCCCAGGCACAGGCCACATTGGCGGTGCGGTACCGAGAGCCCTCGAGCGCTGCTTCCACCGGCGGGGGCTCTGGGAGAAGGGGCGGTACCCGGCTCTCCGTACCTCCCGAGGCGGCCGGACTCCCGGTCGAGGTGGCAGAGGCGAAGTTCAAGCAGTTGGAGGCGGAGTTCCCAGGAGAGCGCCTGTCGATGAACGTGGCGGAGCTGACGAGGCACCGCGAGTCTCTGCAGAAGGCGGCTCCTGCCGAGGTTACTGCGCAGCCACTCTGGGCCGACTACGTGGCGTACCTTGAGACGCGTGCCGCGGAACTCACGCAGGGGATCGCGGAGAAGGGGCCGCTGAAGTGGGCTGGCTACCAGTTCCTTCGTGACAGGTACGCACGGGGCCTGGCCTTCGAGCGGAAGATGGTCGCCATCCTGGAGGCGGACGCGGCCCTGCCGCGGGCGAAGCGGAAGTGGCTCAAGGACTTCGACCAGCCGCGCATCGTGACGCATGTAGGGGTGGCGAAGGCGGACCTGCGCTTCGCGGACGTGCTCGTCATAGAGGAGGGCCCCGCTGCTGGCTCGCAGCCCCGTGTGGAGACGTTCAGCTTCAAGAGTCGGGACCTCTCGTTGTTGAAGGAGGATGCTTTGGCGGCGCAGATGGTCGAGGACGCGGGCAATGCCCTACGGTATTACGGTGGGGAGTTGAAGATTGTGCGGAAGAAGATTCGGCAGGAGGCGCAGGTCCAGCGGGTCCGCCTTGTATATGAGGGAGGTGAACTCAAGCCCGCGAACTCCAAGAGCCTGGCGAATGCGCTGCGCGAAGTTCGGGATGAAGTCAACGAAGTGGAGGTGCTGATTCAATGAAGGCGCTGGACTTTCACGACTTCAATCCAGAGGACCGTTTCGAGTTCTCATTTTGTGGAGCCTTCAACTACCAAGCGGAGTACCAGGAAGAGCTTGAGCCATTGCTGGAGGCGCTAGAGTTACACGCTGACGGCTGGATGCCAGACGTTGCTAGCGGTAAGCGCCAACGCAAGTACACTAGAGCTGCGGTCTGGAATGCACTGGCGGAGAAGCGTGGAGAGAAGAGCGCGAGTATTGGGCTCTATCGCACGGAGTGGCCGCCAGTCGACATGACGCTTAGGTTGAGCTTCCCACCACGCACGCCATGTCTGCGCGTTTCGCTTGGCGTGCAGCCCTTATCCATGTTTTCAGAGGTCAACCGATGTCGAGCTTTCACTGAGATGGTGCGCGCGTGGGCCTTGCGCTACCCTGTTTCATACGCTTCAGCCCACAGCATGGCTGATGATGAGTTGGCCGGTGCTCCTTACTACGGACGTGACGAGGAGAGTTCACTCAGAGACGGGTTCGACAAGGTCTACGAGTTGTCCTGGCTCAATGTCTTCGGTCCGAAGCTGGTGGATACGGTAGGCCGCGAGCGGATGCTCTCTACTCCTGCGCACCGTGTGGAGGAGCTTCCCAATGGTTCCGTCCTCTTGGTGCTGCGGCCTGCCGCTGCGGATTTCGCGAGCGACGAAGCGCGAGTGGCTCAGGCCCGTGCCCACGTCCACCTTAGGCCCGACCTCGATTGCGACACGGTTCTGCGCACGTTGAGAGAGCGCAGTGCTGCGCTCGCACCCGTGGAGCCCAACTTCCACCCAGAATTGGCGTCGCTTCTTTCTCGAGTGGTGGACAGGGCCTCAATACACGAGCGGCAGCGGAAGATTGCCGAACTCAACGCCTTCCGACCGCCCGAGCCGGAGGAGTGGTTGCCGGTTCCCCTCCCCTCGGACGTGCAGAGTCCCGAGCTCGTCCAGAGCTACTACGGAGACCTGTCCGAGAGCCTCGTGGCGGCGCTGCACACCAAGGTGCCCTCCATCATGGAGGAGACGCCGGAGTCCCTCACGGACCTGGACTTCTACTTCTGGAGGGAGAACTTCCCCGAGAGGTACAAGCGAGAGCTCATCGACGAGCACACCGCACCAACTCTAGGGGCCTTCCTGGGCAGCATGTTGGTACGGCGGCTGGGCGGGACATGGGTGCCGCGGCTGAAGCTGGAGGAGTCTCAGGTGCGCGTCGGAAAGCGCGTCTGGCTGCCCTTCCTCCGGGCCCGCAGGTACATGCAGTCCCGCCAGTCGCTGTTGGAGTACTCGCTCACCCAGTTTTTCCATGAGGCGGAGCGGTACCGGCCCTGAAAGGACGGTCTGCCCGCCTGTGCGCAAGTCGTGATGGCTGGCGCATGTGGCGTAGCGGTGGCGCTTGAGCGGGAAGGCCGACGCCTGCGAGGTCGAGTTAGCGAACCTTGGTGTTGCCACCTGCACGGGGGATGCGACCTGCTCGGCGTCGAGAGTGCGACGGGCCCATGAAGATGGGCACGACGTTGCCTAGCGACTGGCTTCTCTCTGCATCTCTGTTCCAGCGCAGGGCTGAGCGTCATTCCTGCCGACATACGAATGCTACCGAGGCTCAGGCCCGTGCAGCACCCTGCTAGAGGCACTCAGTAGCGCGCCTTTGCGCGCTACCTGCAGGGGGCCGTCAACCCGAGGCATATCGTCACTGATTGGGCCACTGTGGTGCGCAAACTGGGGCTCATGTGGGCACGGGCGACCCAGATTCTCGGTCTCTGCTCATGCTGGCGCCCGACCTCCAAGACGCCGTTCTATCGATCGAGGCCGTCGACGGCGCCGAGCCTCTGGCCGAGCGGCCCCTCCGGGCGGTTGCCCATACGCGCACGTGGGCAGAGCGGCGGGCGGTGTGGGCGAAGTGACCGCTCCTTCGCACGCGATCGACTCTTAAACCCTCATGAACTCAGGCGTGTTTCGCTTGCTATGACGCGGTGCATTATGTCTTGTCCAGTCTCGCCGGCAAGTTTGCCGGCGAGTTTGGAGACTGTCTTGACATCAGAACATTGCTCTGTCAGCTTAGGTGCCGGCAAGTTTGCCGGCGGATTCACCATGTCCCTTGCAGAGGTCAAAGCGATCGAGTTCTTCCCACCCGCAGGGCCGCCTGCGGGAGCGGCGAAGCTCGGCTTCCGCTTCGGCGACAAGGGCACCCACTCAAGCCGGACCCTCATGCTCACCGAGCTTGAGGCCGTCCTTGCTGCTGCTCTGGGCGCCGCCGACCGCGCGGCCTACGCGGCGGCCATCATCGAGGGCAATTGCCTCGAAAAGCCCACGGCTTCGACCCGCCGGCTCTCGAATCAGCGCCTCGGCGAACTCTACGCGCTTGACCCGTTCGTCGTCGTCTTCCGCGTACTGCGTGGGCTCTGGGATGTCGACCCCAAGGCGCGCCCGCTCCTCGCCATGCTCGCCGCGCTTGCGCGCGATCCGCTCTTTATGGCGTCGGCGGCGCCCGTGCTCTCGCAGCCAGTGGGCATCGAGATCCAGCGAGCTCCGATCCGCGAGGCGCTCCGGAAGCTGGTCGGCGAGCGCCTGAACGACGGCACGCTCGACAAGGTCGTGCGCAACGTTTCCAGCTCGTGGACCCAGACCGGCCACCTCACCGGTCGCACGTTCAAGCACCGCCAGCGCGTAAGCGCGCCGCCCACGGCCGTCGCGTTCGCACTGTGGCTCGGCAACGCCGTCGGATTCCGTGGCGAGGAGCTGCTCACGACCGGCTGGATCGCGGCGCTCGACTGCACTGCGACCTCGGCGCGCACGCTCGCGCTCGACGCGAAGCGCATCGGGCTCATCGACCTGCGCACTGCCGGCGACGTCGTCGAGTTCGGACTCGACCGACTAGACCCTGGACTCGGGAGGAAGTGACTGCATGGCGCGACTCGAAGACCTCGCAGATCTGTACGGTCAGCACATCACGACACCATGGCAGCGCACCGTCGCCGGGGCACAGCGCGTGATCATGGTGGCCTACGACAAGGAGCTTGAGCGGGTTCTCCGAGCGCGCAAGGGCGAGTTCGAGACACGCACCAAGGCGGCCGGGCACGACTGGCACGAGGTCGACCTCACCACCGCGTTCGCGACATGGCTCGCATCCGACGAGTATCGCGACGCCTACTTCGAGTCGCCTGACGACCTGCAGTTGAAGCTGAAGGACGAGTTCCCCGAGTACGCCGCGGAGAAGATCCAGGCGGTGCTCACGGCGCCCGACGTTTCTGAGGCCTCTGTCGTCGCCGTGTTCGGCGCGGGCTCGCTCTACGGCTTCACGCACGTCTCCGAGGTGCTGAAACGGGTCGAGCGCGACGTTCGCGGTCGCCTCGTCGTGTTCTTCCCGGGCACGCTCGAGCAGAACAACTACCGGCTGCTCGATGCGCGCGACGGCTGGAATTACATGGCGGTCCCGATCTCCATCCACAGCGCCGGCGGTGCAGCATGAAAATCAAAGACGTCCTTCAGCGAGACCCTTCCACCCACCCGCTGGTCAACCAGGGGCAGGCCCGCATCGCCGACAAGTCGAACGAGAAGGTGTTCGAGGAGCTGCGTGGCGAACTCTCGACGTTCGTGTGCGAGGGTCAGTACGCCGACGGCATCCAGCGCATCCTGTCGTCTTTTCTCGCGAACCTCGCGCAGACGAGCCAGAAGGCCGCGTGGGTCAGCGGCTTCTTCGGCAGCGGTAAGTCACACCTGCTGAAGATGGCCTGCCACCTCTGGCAGGACACCAAGTTCCCCGACGGCGCCACGGCGCGCAGCCTCGTACCGTCGATGCCCGACGAGCTGCGCAGTCTCCTCCGTGAGCTCGACACAGCGGGCAAGCGCGCAGGCGGGCTGCTGGCAGCGGCCGGCGCTCTCCCGAGCGGAACCACGGATCACGTTCGCCTGACGATCCTCGCTGTGCTCCTGCGCGGCGTTGGCCTGCCGGATCAGTTCCCGCAGGCGCAGTTCTGCCTGTGGCTCCACGACCAGGGCTGGTTTGACAAGGTGAAGGGCGCGGTCGAAGGTGCCGGCAAGCAGTGGCAGTCCGAGCTCAACAACCTCTACGTCAGCAAGCACATCGCCAACGCGCTGTTGGCGTGTGACCCAGGCTTCGCATCGACGGAGGCTGAAGCGCGCAACACGCTGAAGGCGCAGTTCCCTCCGCGCAACACCGACGTCACGACGGAGGAGTTTCTCACGGCCATCAAGCGCGTGCTGAAACTCGTCGGACGCGACGGCCGCACGCCCTTGACGCTCCTCGTGCTCGACGAGGTCCAGCAGTACATCGGCGACTCCAACGACCGCTCGACGCTCGTCACCGAGGTCACCGAGGCGCTGTCGAAGCAACTCGACAGCCGCGTAATCGTCGTCGCGTCGGGCCAGAGCGCGCTGACGCAGGTTCGCCTGCTGCACAAGCTGATGCACCGCTACCAGATCAGCGTCCAGCTCTCGGACCAAGACGTTGAAACGGTCGTCCGCAAGGTGCTCTTGCAGAAGAAGGCTGCGTCGATCTCAACCGTGAAGGACTTCCTGGAGAAGCACGGCGGCGAGGTCTCGCGCCAGCTCCAGGGCACGCGCATCGGCGAGAGCGCGCAGGATCGCGAGGTCATCGTCGACGACTACCCGCTCTTGCCCGTGCGTCGTAGGTTCTGGGAACACTGCTTCCGCGCGGTCGATGCCGCTGGCACGCATAGCCAGCTCCGCTCGCAGTTGCGCATCATCCACGATGCGGTCGCGCGGCTCTGCGATCGCGGCCTTGGCGCCACCGTCCCGGGTGACGAGCTGTTCGAGGCGCTCGCCCCGGAGATGGTCAACACGGGAGTCCTGCTGCGCGAGATCAACGAGCGCATCATCAACCTCTCGAAGGACGGCACGGACAAGGGGAAGCTCGCGCGGCGCATCTGCGGGCTCGTCTTCCTCATCAGCCGGCTGCCGCGCGAGGCGGGCGCGGACATCGGCGTGCGCGCTTCGAAGGAGCACATCGCCGACCTGCTCGTCGACGACCTCCTCGCCGACAACGGCAAGCTGCGCAGCAGCGTCGAGGTCGTCCTGGAGGACCTTGCGTCGAGCGGAGCGCTGATGAAGGTCGGCGACGAGTACCGCTTGCAGACCAAGGAGGGCGCCGAGTGGGACGCCGAGTTCCGCCGCCGCCAGGGCAAGCTCGCGAACGACGACGCTGACATCCAGATCCGTCGTGACCAGCAGATCTACGCCGAGGCCGATCGCGTCATCCGCTCGGTGAAGGTCGTGCAGGGCGCGGCGAAAGAGGCGCGCCAGGTCGTCGTCTCACGCGACCAGACGCCGCCCACGGGCAACGGCGAGAGCGTGCCGCTGTGGATTCGCGATGGCTGGTCGGCAAGCGAGAAGGAGCTGCTCGACGCCGCGCGCGCTGCTGGCACCGACAGCCCCACCGTCTTCGTGTTCCTGCCGCGCCAGGCGGCCGACGAGCTGCGCAAGCTGATCGTCGACGCCGAGGCCGCACAGCAGACCATCGACGCCAAGGGCACGCCCACGACCCGCGAGGGCGAGGAGGCGAAGCACAGCATGGAGAGCCGGCGTAACGCCGCTGTCCGCCAGCGCGACGAGCTCATCAAGCAGATCGTCGCCAACGCGAAGGTGTTCCAAGGCGGTGGCTCCGAGTTGCTCCAGGCGACGATCGAGGAGCGCGTTCGCGAGGCGACCAACTCGGCGCTCGTGCGGCTCTTCCCGCGCTTCAAGGAGGCCGACTCGGCGGCGTGGGAAACGGTCATCAAGCGTGCGAAAGAAGGCGCCGATCAGCCGCTCGCACCTGTCGGTCACACCGTCGCGACAGAGGAACACGCCGTGTGCAAGGCGGTGGTTTCGACCATCGGCGCCGGCAAGCTCGGTGGCGATGTGCGCAAGGTCCTTCGAGCGAGTCCCTACGGCTGGCCGCAGGACGCGATCGATGCTGCCCTCATCGCCCTGCATCGCACGCAGCACATCTCGGCCACGCTGAACGGCACGGTGCTCACGTCCGGGCAGCTAGACCAGAACAAGATCTCGAAGGCCGAGTTCCGCGTCGAGAAGATCACGCTCTCCGTCACCGAGAAGCTCGCGATCCGCAAGGTGTTTCAGGCGCTCGGCGTGAGCTGCAAGGCGGGCGAGGAGTTGATCAAGGCGCCCGTCTTCCTCGACCAGCTCGCCGCCCTCGGTCGCGCGACCGGCGGTGACGCCCCGCTGCCCGCACCGGCCTCGGTCTCTGACATCGAGGACATCCGCGCGCGCGTCGGCAACGACCAACTCGCCGGCATCCGCGACAACGCTGCCACCCTCGAGAAGCACATCGCCGAGTGGTCCAAGACCAAGGCGCTCGTCGATGCACGCCGGCCGACCTGGGAACTCTTCGAGCGGCTCGCGAAGCACGCCCACGGGCTTGCGGCGGCGGCCGACCTGCTGAACCAGGTAGAGGCCGTGCGCTCGCACCGGCTGCTGCTCGAGGCCACGGACCCGGTGGCGCCCCTGCGCTCCGGCCTCGCCGATGCGCTCCGCAAAGCGCTGTTCGAGGCTCACGGCGCCTACGAGACGGCCTTCGGCAAGGGCATGGCGTCGCTCGAATCCAGCACGCTGTGGCCTCGCCTGTCGGAGTCGGATCGCTCGTCGATCCTCGCGAACGCCGGGCTCTCGCCCGCGGCTCAATTGTCGGTGCCGAGCGACGAGTCGCTTGCGTCAGCGCTCGATGCGAAGTCGCTGTCCTCGCGTCACGCCGAGGTCGACGCGATCCCGGGCCGCGTGCAGAAGGCGCTCGAACAGGCTGCCAAGCTGCTCGAGCCGAAGGTGAGGCCAGTGGCCATCGAGCGCTCGACGCTGGCGACCGAGGCCGACGTCGATGCGTGGCTCGAACGCCAAAAAAAAGCCCTCGTCGCCGCCATTAAGGATGGCCCCGTGCTTGTGAGCTGAGGAATCCCGATGGCATTACTCGACCGCAACCTCCGCAGAGACCTCGAAAACGCCGTGAAGAAGGCCCGCTGCGTGGCGGAGGCCGGAGCACGAGACGCGATCAACCAGCTCGCCGTGGGCCACCACGAGCCGTGGCCAATGCTCTCGCCCGAGCAGCGCAAGCTGCGGAACCGCCTGCGCGCCCACGGCCGCCAGCTCGGCGACAAGCTCGACGAGCGCAAGGGCACGCAGACCATCGAGCGGCTCACCGGCGAGTGCGCCTACGAGCACTGGCACCGCCTGCTCTTCGCGCGTTTCCTTGCGGAGAACGACCTGCTCGTCGAGCCCGAGTCAGGCATGGCGCTGTCGCTCGACGAGTGCCGCGAGCTCGCGCGTGAGCAGGGCAAGGACTGGCTCGTGCTGGCGAGCGACTTCGCGCAGCGCATGCTCCCGCAGATCTTCCGCGCGGGCGACCCGGTGCTGGAGGTCGCGTTGCCGCCCGAGAAGCGCCAGGAGCTTGAAGCAATCCTGGAGCAGCAGCCTCGGGACGTTTTCATAGCTGACGACAGCCTCGGGTGGGTCTACCAGTACTGGCAGACCGAGCAGAAGGACGCGGTCAACGCGTCCGGCAACAAGATCGGCGCGGACGAGCTGTCGCCCGCGACGCAGATCTTCACCGAGGACTACATGGTCCTCTTCCTGCTCCACAACACGATCGGTGCGTGGTGGGCTGCTCGACGGCGCGCTTCCGGGCAGTTACTCGACCTCCCCGGCTACGCGCTGACCTATCTGCGCACTGATGGCGACGGGGCGCCGATTGCTGGCTCGTTCAGCGGTTGGGCGTCGAGCGCGAAAGCTCTCCGCATGCTCGATCCGAGCATGGGCAGCGGACACTTCCTCGCGTTCGCACTTCCTCTTCTCGTCGCGATTCGCCGAGTCGAAGAAGGGCTCACCGTGGAGGCGGCCGTTGACGCAGTCCTGCGGGACAACATCTTCGGCCTCGAAGTCGACCCTCGATGCACGCAGATTGCAGCGTTCAACCTCGCGATGTCCGCCTGGCGCTTGGGAGGCAGGCGCGAACTGCCTGAGCTGAACCTCGCGTGTTCGGGGCTTGGCATCAACGCCAAGAAGTCCGCGTGGGTCGAACTGGCCGGCGACGATGGTCCCTCAAGGCAGGCGATGGAGGAACTGTATGTGCTGTTCGAACAGGCCCCGTTGCTCGGCAGCTTGATCGACCCCACGCGCGTCGGCGGTACGTTGCTCTCGGCGTCGTTCGAACGCGTGCTGCCGCACTTCGAGCAGGCGATTGCGGCGGAGCGCGATGACTCCACCACGGAGTTGGCTGTCGCGGCGCGCGGAGTAGCGAAGGCCGCGCGCATCCTCGGTGAACGCTTCACCTTGGTCATCACCAATGTTCCGTACCTTGGTCGCGGCAAGCAGTGCGATGCGTTGAAGGACTTCTGCGAGACGCACCACGCAGACGCTAAGGCCGACCTTGCGACGTGCTTCGTCCAACGTTGCCTGCGCTGGTGCGTGGACGGCGGAAGCACCGCATTGGTGACGCCCCAGAACTGGCTCTTCCTTTCGGCATACCGGCGCTTGCGTGAGCAGTTGCTCAGGGAGGAGCAGTGGGACCTCGCCGTGAAGCTCGGCCCCGCTGCGTTTCAAGACATGAACTTCTGGGCCGCCACCACTGCGCTCGTCACGTTGACTCGTGGCCGGGCGGCTGAGGGGCATTCGCTCTCCGGTCTGGACGTGTCCGGTCCGAGAGAGACAGCCCTGAAGGCCGCCGAGCTGCAGTCGAACCAAGTTTGGGTACTTGGCCAGCGTGACCAACTTAAGAATCCCGACGCACGCATTTCCTTTCGGGAGGGCGACGACGAAGTCCTGCTCGCTCGATATGCGACCGGGTATCAGGGCGTGGCGACCGCCGACTACTCGCGGTTCGGAAGATGTTTTTGGGAGGTAGCGGAGAACGGAGAGCGCTGGTCGTTTCAGCAGAGCACCGTCGAGAACACGACGGCGTACGGCGGCCGAGAGCACATCGTGCTGTGGGAACAGGGACGCGGTGCGCTCGCGGCAAGCGAACAGGCTCGAGTGCAAGGTCTCGAAGCGCTCGGACGCAGAGGCGTCGTCGTCTCCCAAATGAACCAGTTGCCTGTCACGCTTTTCACGGGCGAGCTCTTCGACAATAACTGTTCCGCTGTCGTGGTGAAGGACGATGCCGACCTGTTGCCGGTATGGGCTTTCTGCTCGTCCGATGACTATCGGCGGCTGATTCGTGAGATCGACCAGCAGGTAAAGGTCACGAACGCGACCCTCGTGAAGGTCGCCTTCGACATCGAACAATGGCGTGACGTCGCAGCGGAGCGTTTCCCCAACGGCGTTCCGAGAGTCGCTGTGTCCGACCCCACGCAGTGGCTCTTTGACGGGCGACCGCGTGGTTCAGACCACCCGCTTCACGTCGCTGTTGCGCGCTTGCTTGGGTACAAGTGGCCGCGGCAGCTTGGCGTCCGGTTCGACGCAACCGATCCCTACGTCGACGACGGGCTTGACGTTCATGTCGATGATGACGGCATCGTCTGCCTGCCTTCTATTCGGGGTGAGGCTGCGGCGGCCGATCGAATACAGGCGTTCCTGGCATCTGCACTCGCACCGGAGTGGTCGGCCGCCGTTCTCACGCAGTTGCTTCAGGTGGAAGGTGCGCAGGGATCTCTCGACGACTGGCTGCGCAACTCGTTCTTTGAGTCGCACTGCGAGATCTTCCACCAGCGTCCGTTCGTGTGGCAGGTGTGGGACGGTCTCAGGGACGGCTTCAGTGCGCTTGTCAGCTATCACCGCTTGGCGGCGCCGAACGGCGAGGGCAAACGCACGCTCGAAAAGCTCATCTACACGTACTTGGGGGATTGGCTGGATCGTCAGCGCGCCGATCAGAAGGCGGGTGTCGAAGGTGCCGACGGGCGAGTTGCGGCGGCCGAGCACCTGAAGCGCGAGCTCGAGAAGATCCTCGAAGGCGAGCCGCCCTACGACATCTTTGTGCGATGGAAACCGCTCGAAGATCAGCCTGTCGGATGGTCGCCAGACATCGACGACGGAGTGCGCGTGAACATCCGCCCGTTCATGGTTGCGAGGCCCTTGAACGCGCGCGGGAAGAACGCCTCCATTCTACGCGTGACCCCTCGGATTCACTGGCGCAAGGACAAGGGCAAGGAGGCATCGCGCTCCAAGTCCGAGTTCCCGTGGTTCTGGGGGTGGGACGAGAGCGCGCAGGACATCGCTGGCGGCAAGGAGTTCGACGGCAACCGCTGGAACGACCTCCACTACTCGCCCGCCGCGAAGCTGGCCGCGCGTGAGCGCGCCAAGGCCAAGGGAGGCAAGTCGTGACGACCTCCCGACGTCGCGCCAGCACGCCGCCCCGTGCGCGTGGGCTCGTCGACGCGCTCGAGCACTCGTTCCTTCACGCGCTACGAACCGCAGAGGGAGAGGCGGCGCCCGCAGCTCTCCTCTGGGCCGATGCGGACCGGCAGTGGGCGGGCCTCGTGTTGCGCTTGCAGAGCGCGCTGCCGCACCTGTTCGTTCTCGGCGCGTACGACGCCGCGAAGCGCACGGGCCCCGCAATCTGGCTGCGCTGCGTGGTCGACCGCGTGCTCGAAGATGTCGCGATCGCGCCTGGCGTCGTACCGATCGTCTACTTGCCGGGCGTCGCGCGCCAGGCGCTGCGTGCGGGCGACGAGTGCCCGCGCGACCTCAAGCCGCTCGTCGAGCTTCAGTACCGAGGCCGCGTCTGGCACCAGCGCAACGGCCGCGATTGGACCATCGACGCCTTCCTCGTCTCGGAGGACGGGCTCGGACTCGACGTCGCTCAGGATGCACGCACCCGAGAGGCGGCACAGCGCAGCCTCCCGCTGCTCGCCGAGACGCCGTTGGACGGCCTCCGCGGTCATCGCCTCGAGGCCGACGACTTCGACCGGCTCGCTGTCAGCGACCCCACGCGCGACCTACTGCGCTGGATGGGTACTGGCGACGCCTTGCGCACGACCGAAGGCGAAGCGCGCTGGAAGGCGTTCTGCGGCGTGTGCAACTCCGAGTTCAAGTTTGACCCGGACAAGAAGGCCCCGTGCGACGCGGCGCTCGCGCTCGTTGAAGGCAACGGCAAGTGGGCCAACGTCTGGCAGCGCTTCAAGGAGGCCCCGAAGCTCTACCCGGACGTCGCGAAGCTGCTGCGCGCGAGCGCGACGCCGCTGCTTCACCGGGGCGGTGAGCGCGACGCCCGGGGGAACGTCGACGCCGAGCAGCGACTCCGCGCGGACTTCGCTGCAGTTGCCGGCTCGCCCCACGCGAAGGCGCTCGAGAAGATCGCCGCGCTCGAAGCCGAGCACGGCAAGCGCCGCGACTGGGTTTGGGCGGAGCTGGGCGAGAGCCCGCTGGCGGTAGCCCTCGCGCCTCTCGCACGTCTTGCGACGGCCGCCGCCACGACGCTCGGCGGCGCCACCGTCGATGCTGCGGTGACCGGCTACGTGAACGAGGGCTGGCGCTGCGACCGCGCCGCGCTCGAAGCGCTTGCTTCGGTGAAGCAGCCCGCTGACGTGAGCCTCATCCAGGGCGTGGTTCGCGCGCTCTACCTACCGTGGCTCGAAGCCTCCGCGCGCCACTTCCAGGACCTCATTCAAGGCGCCGAGTCCGTGGTTCGCGCGAAGGTCTCCGGTAGCCAGCACGAAAAGGACTCGTGCCTCATGTTCGCGGACGGCCTTCGCTACGACGTCGCCGGCATGCTCGCCGACCGTCTCGATGCGAAGGGATACCGCGCCCGTCTCAACCATCGCCTCTCGCCGCTTCCGACGGTCACCGCCACCGCGAAGCCGTTTGCGACGCTCTCCCACGACCGCCTTGAGGGCGGCGAGGACATCATCGACTTCAACCCGCGCTTCAAGAACAGCCCGCAGGCCGCGACCGCGCAGCGCCTGCGTGATGACATGGCGGGACGAGGCATCGACCTGCTCGGCGAGGACATCCGCCCCGCGAAGCAGGGAACGACCGGCGGCTGGCTAGAGACCGGCAAGCTCGACGAACTCGGGCACAAGCTGGGCGCTCGCTTGGCCGCGCAGATCGACACCGAGCTGGAGATGCTCGTCGATCAGGTGACCGGGCTCATCGATGCCGGCTGGACGCGCATCAGGATCGTCACCGATCACGGTTGGCTGCTCATGCCGGGGGGGCTGCCGCACGTGGCGGTGCCTTCGCACCTAACGGCAACCAAGTGGTCCCGCTGCGCCACGGTGAAGGGCGACGCGAAGCCCTCGGTTCCGGTGCACGCTTGGCACTGGAACACCCACGTCCGCATCGCATCGCCGCCCGGCGTCGGTAGCTTCGCCCCGAACACCGAGTACTCGCACGGCGGCATCAGCCCTCAGGAGTGCATCGTTCCTGAGCTGATCGTCGAGAGAGGGGGCGGCGGAACGAGCGCCGCCATCACGGCGGTGTCGTGGCGCGGCATGCGCTGCCGCGTGACGGTCTCGACGAACGATCCCTTGGTGCGCGTCGACCTGCGCCTCAACTGGAAGCAGGCGAGTTCCAGCATCGCCGCATCGACCAAGGAAGTCGGCCCGGCCGGCGAGGCGAGCTTGGCGGTGGCCGATGACGCTCACGAAGGTGCTGCAGCAACGGTCGTCGTCGTGGATGCCGCGGGCAGCGTGCTCGACCGGAAGACCACGACCGTCGGAGAAGCCTCATGACCATGATTCTCGACCATCTCGACCAGCAAGCTGCAGCTGTCTTCGATGGCTACCTCGTCCGCAAAGACCTGGTGCGCAAGTACGCGCGCCAGTATCCGGTGCCGACCTACGTGGTCGAGTTCCTCCTCGGCCGCTACTGCGCGAGCACGGATGAGCAGGAGATCGCCGAGGGCCTCCAAATCGTCGAGAAGCAGCTCCGCGACCGGACGGTTCGCACCGGCGAAGAGGAACTCTTCAAGGCGCGCGCCAAGGATGGCGGAAGCGTCAAGCTCATCGACATCGTCAAGGCGCGCCTTGATGCTAAGAACGACTGTTTCCTCGCCGAGCTTCCGAGTCTGGCGCTGCGCGACGTGCGCATCGACGATCAGCTCGTTCGTGAGAACGAGCGCATGCTCACCGACGGCTTCTACGCCGAGGTCACGGTCGCCTACGACGGCATCACCGCGCAGGAGCAGGGAGGCCGTCCGTTCTCCATCGAGTCGATGCGGCCGATCCAGATGTCGAAGTCCGACGTGCTCGACGTCCTGGCGAAGGCGCGCCGCTCGTTCACGACGCCGGAGTGGATCGACTTCTTGATCCGCTCGATCGGCCTCGAGCCCGCCGCGTTCTCCGAGCGTGCGAAGCGAGTCGCGATCCTGCGCATGGTTCCCTTCGTGGAGCGCAACTACAACCTCGTCGAGCTCGGTCCGCGCGGCACCGGAAAGAGCCACCTGTTCCAGCAGATCTCGCCCTACGCGCACCTCATCTCAGGCGGTAAGGCGACTGTCGCCAAGATGTTCGTGAACAACGCAACGGGCCAGCGCGGGCTCGTGTGCCAGTACGACGTCGTCTGCTTCGACGAGGTGTCAGGCATCTCCTTCGATCAGAAGGACGGCGTCAACATCATGAAGGGCTACATGGCGTCGGGGCAATTCAGCCGCGGCAAGGACAACATCCGCGCTGAAGGCGGAATCGTCATGGTCGGCAACTTCGACGTGGACGTCGAGCAGCAGCAGCGCGTCGCGCACCTGCTCAGCCCGCTGCCGCCGGAGATGCGCAACGACACGGCGTTCATGGATCGCCTCCACGCCTTCGTGCCCGGGTGGGACTTCCCGAAGCTCAACCCCAACGACCACTTCACTGACCACTTCGGACTGGTGAGCGATTTCCTCAGCGAGTGCTGGAGCAAGCTGCGCTCGGGTAATCGCGTCTCCGTGATGCAAGGGCGCGTGCACCTCGGCGGCGCGCTCTCCGGTCGCGACATCGAGGCCGTGAACAAGACGGTGAGCGGCCTGACCAAGCTGCTCTTCCCCGATCCTGAAGCGCCCGTGCCGGATGAGGACCTGGAGTGGATCGTGCGCGTCGCGCTCGAGTCGCGCCGCCGCGTGAAGGAACAGCAGAAGCGCTGCTTCAAGAGCGAGTTCCGCAACACGCACTTCAGCTACATCGTCGGCCCCGAGGGCGTGGAGCAGTTCGTCTCGACGCCGGAGCTGCACAGCGACGAGGCCATCGAAGGCGATCCGCTGCCTCCCGGCCAGGTCTGGGCGGTGAGCCCGGCGAGCCCCGACGCCGGCCCGGGCCTCTACCGCATCGAGGTCGCGAGCGGCCCAGGCGCGGGAGTGAAGGTCCTCAATCAGCCGACGCCGCCGGCGTTCCGCGAAAGTGTGAAGGTCGGCGAGCAGAACCTCTACACGCGGGCGAAGGAACTCGTCGGCGATCGCAACCCGCGAGAGCACGAGTTCTCGATTCAGATGCGCGCCATCGACTCCGACAAGACGGGGGCAGGCCTCGGCGTTCCGGTGCTCGTCGCCCTCTGCGGGGCGCTACTGGGGCGCAACACGCGCGGCGGAACCATCGTCGTCGGAGCGCTCAATCTCGGCGGCTCGATCGAGATGATCCCGAATGCGGTGCGGATCGCGGAGCTGGCCGTCGACAAGCAGGCGCAGACGCTCCTCATGCCCGTCGCCGCCCGCCGACAGCTCAACGACCTCCCAGACGAGCTCTGGACCAAGATCAACATCGAGTTCTACAAGGACGCGTCGGACGCCGTCTTCAAGTCGCTGGTGGAGTGAGGGCGGGGGCGATGAGCGAGACGACGGCGCCACTGCGGGGCCGCGCGGTCTCTGCCGAAGGGGGCCTCGTGACCTCCGCGCCACCCTCCAACGAGCCGACCCGTGTCATCGCGTCGCTTGCGCGCGACCAGGAGAACCTCGAACTCAAGACGGTCGACCTCTGCTTCCTCGCGGGCCTCTACCTGCGTGCCGACAAGGCGGCTTTGGCGTCCTTCGAGGAGGATGTTCTCATCGACATGTTCGAGCAGGTCTGCGACGTGGTGGAGCCTGGTGCCGAGAACCCGCGCAAGCGTGCAACGCACGCGATCCAGCGGCTCCGCGAGCAGAGCATGCTCGCGCGCGTCGATGGGGCCGGCATCGTGCGCGCGGGCGACTACGCGCTCACGACACTCGCGGCTGCTGTCGTCCAGTCTTTCCTGACGGATGAGGCCCTGACCCGTGAGAGCCTGACGCTACTGACGGGGGGGCTGAGCGTGCAGCTCGCGGAGGTGCTCGCGGCCGCGAAGAAGGCCACGGATACGGAGACGTCGAAAAGCAAGGTGTCTGGACCGCTCTGCGTTACTGTCTCCGAGCTGGTCTCCGGCATTGAGCGCAGGCAGCGCGGGCTCGATGCGCAGCAAGAGGAAGTGCAGGCAGAGATCGCCAAGCTTCTCCAGTCGGATTGGTTCAGTGCCGTCGACCGCTGCCAGCTCCTCCTGGACATCACGACGAGCACGCTCAATGAGCTGAACGAGATCCTCCTGCGCGACACGCACCTCTTCGTCGCGCTCCTCCTCGCGCTCCAGGGGCTCGCAACGGCGGCCGAGAACCGCGAAGCCGAGGAAACGGTCCAGCGGGTCATCGAGCACGTCGATCGGATTGCGTCATGGGGTAGCGCACGGCAGCAGGCGTGGTCGGAGTACTACCAGTACGTCCACCGGTACCTGCGCGACGTCGTGCGGCTCCGACCACCGCAAGGTCTCGTCGCGCTCACGCCACAGGGGAGGGTCGACCTCGCTGCCGTTTTGGCTGTCCTCGGCGAGGTGTCGATCCCGGAACGTGCCCTCAGAGGAGGCCTCGCTCTCGAAGGAGCGATCCTCGCGGCGCTTCTCGTCGAGAACCTCGGCGCGTTCTGCGATCTACACGCCGTCGACGGCTGGCTGCTTGTGCACGTGCCTGAATGGGACACGGCGACGGTCGCTCGACTTCTCGAGCGCCTGGTCCACGTGCCGGTGGTCCACTTCGGTGATCTCGACCCCAACGGCGTCCGCATCCTTCGGCACCTCCGCGCGCTCCGTTCCGACTTGCGGGGTTCGTGCCGGAGCTCTGGACCGAGCCCGTCGATGCGAAGGGTCTGCCGGGTGTCTGGCCCGAGGACCTCGATCTCGGCGAAGCTCCTGCTCTCGTGCGGGAGGTCGCGAGCCGCAGTCTGTGGATCGAGCAGGAACCTGTCGCGGTCGACCCGAGGACATCGGCGGCGTTGAAGGCGATGCTGTAGAACGCTGATGCGCAGCCCGCGCGGGACAGCGCCCCGTTGGTCAACAGTCACCCCCCCCCCGCGTGGACATTTGATCGCTTGGTTACCGTCCCGGAGAACGAGGGTCGGCGGCTAACCGCGTCTCGACTTCTCTCTTCCCGTGGGCGCGAGAAGAGAGCGCGAACGCCGTCCCACGCGCCCTCGACGCGCCCGTCTTCACGCCTGCGGTGCTCTCTGCGCGAACGCTGTCCACGCGCACGCCGAGCGGCGAAGGTCGCGGAAACGTGGGGGAGAAGCGCAACGGCCCCGGAGATCGCTCTCCGAGGCCGCTGTTAAAAGTGCAGGGTCGCGTTTCCGGGACCCTGCGTGAATGGCTCGGCGAGACTTTCTGGAGCTGACTGAACTGATGGACCGAGGGTTTGCAGGGCGTGCGAGCTCGGGTGAAGTGGACTGGCGCTGCGCGGATCCGCAGTCTTCTGCGACCGCCCTCACCACGAGTACGGGCCAGCGCGTCCGATGCAAGCCTTGCGGCGCGCTAGCTAGGAACCGCAAGCCAAGTAAGAGACGAAACCAGAAAACAGAGAGACGTCTTCCCAGAAACCTCAGAGCGGAAAGAGCGGGTCTCCAGGGGAATGTTGTTAACCGCCTCCCCAAAAGTTAACAGCACTTGTTAACCGCTCTCGGCCTCTCTCTCCCCAGAACGGGTGAAAGAGCGGTGCAGAGAGCCCAATCGGCGGTGGAGGAGAGGGGGCATCTCGCTCTGCGGGGTTGAGAACCGAGAGGGCCCTCTTCAGCACCGCGAGCCAGAATCCCTTGGGATTCAGCGGCTTAAGCACGAAGGCCCCGCGATATGCATCGCGAGGCCCGTGTTAAACAAAAAGGCCCTACCGGTTGGTAGGGCCTTTCAAGAAGCTCCCCGACGTGGACTCGAACCACGGACATGGTGATTAACAGTCACCCGCTCTACCAGCTGAGCTATCGGGGAATATGTCCCGTCGCGGCGGTGCGTTGCCGTGACGGATGCGACTTCTAAAGAACCGAGCCTGCCCTGTCAACTGTCCTGTTCGATCCGATCTCCCGGCTTACCCCGCAGCCCTGGTCCTCGCTCCAGGGACTGAGCGCCGTCGTGTCCGAGGCGCTTGCTCGCGTCCTCTCGGGCGACCCCGCCGAGCGCGTCCTCGACCGGACCCTGCGCTCCCACCGCGACCTGTCCCGCGAGGGGCGCCAGGCGCTGAAGGAGGCCGTCTTCAACGTGGGCCTCTGGCGCCGCCGCCTGGGGTTCCTCCTGGACTCGTCGGATCCGTCGCCCTCCCAGCTTCTCTTCGCGCTCCTGCATGGCCTCGTGGGCGTTCCTGCTTCGGACGCCGCGTCGTGGGCGGGGCTGGCGGCTCCGGTTCCCCTGCGGACCGGAACGCCCCCGTCGTTGGCGCTCCGGGCCTCGCTGCCGGACTGGCTCTCGGACCATTTCGTCCGTGAGTTGGGGAAGGAGGCGGAGGACTTCTGCGCGCACCTGAACGTCCCGGGCCCCATCACGCTCCGGGTGAATCCGGCCCGCATCTCCCGTGATGCCCTGGCCGCGCGCCTGGCCTCCGAGGGCGTCTCGACCCGCCCTGGCTCCTGGAGCCCGCTGGCCCTGCATGTCGACGGGCCCCGGCCGAACCTCTACGCCCTGCCTTCCCTCCGTGAGGGCCTGTTCGAGGTCCAGGACGAGGGCAGCCAGCTCCTGGGGCTCCTCGTGGAGTCCCGTCCCGGGGAGACCGTGCTCGACCTTTGCGCCGGGGCAGGGGGCAAGACGCTCCAACTGGGCGCGGCCATGAAGGACTCCGGCCGGCTGCTCGCCTACGACCCGGATGCGGAACGGTTGGATCGGCTCCAGCAGCGCGCCTCCCGGGCCGGGCTCACCCGCGTCCAGGTGCTCCGGACGCCTCCGTCACCGGGCCTCAACGTGGACCGTGTCCTCGCGGACGCGCCCTGTTCCGAGCTGGGCTCGCTCCGCCGGGGCCCGGACCTCCGCTTCCGGCTCACTCCGGACTCGCTCTCCCGGTACACCGCCATCCAGCGCGACATCCTGGCCCGCGCCGCGGATGTGGTTCGCCCCGGTGGCCGGGTCGTCTACGCGACCTGCACCGTCAACCGCGCGGAGAACCAGGACGTGGTCGCGGACTTCCTCCGCTCCCGACCTGACTTCCGGGCCGTCACTCCGGGCGCTGGCTGGCTTCCGGACGCGTGCCTCCAGGACGGGTTCCTTCTCGTCACCCCGCACCGGCACGGCACGGATGGGTTCTTCGCGGCGGTGCTCGAACGCGGCACGGCGGGGTAGGGCGGCCAGCGGGCGGACGAGCGCTCCACGGGGCCTCGTTCCTCCGTCCTGCGGTACTCAACGCTTCGGGCCCCGGGCTCCCTGAAACACCCTTTCCCCCTCGCACCGGGTGCTATGAAGCGCTGCGTGCGTTGGCTCAAGCCCCTTCCGCTCCGTCCCCGCGACACGGTGCAAGTCGTCGCCCCCGCGGGCCCCTTCGAACAGGCTCCCTTCGAGGCCGGCCTGCGTATCCTCTCCGAGCGCTACTCGCCGGTGGTCCGGCCCGATATCGGAGCCTCGCACCGCTACCTCGCCGGGGATGACGCCCGCCGCCAGGAGGAGCTGTCGCACGCGTTCCTCGACCGCGCCTCCCGCGCCATCTTCTGCGCTCGGGGCGGCTATGGCAGCTCTCGCCTGTTGCCGGAGCTGCCCATCGACAAGGCCGGCCCCATCGCCTTCACTGGCTTCTCCGACCTGACGTCCATCCACTGCGCGCTCCAGGCCCTGCACCGCGTCTCCATCCACGCGCCCGTGCTCACGCAGCTGGGCCGCCAGTCCACCCAGGTCCACGACTACTTCTTCCGCCTGCTCGAATCCGCGGAGGCCCCGCCGCCCCTCAACGGCAACGCCACCTACGTCCCCGGCACCGCCGAGGGCACCCTCGTGGGCGGCAACCTGTCTGTCTTCTCCCGGCTCCTGGGCACGCCGTACATGCCGCCGCTCGACGGCGCCGTGCTCCTCCTGGAGGACGTCACCGAGCGCCCCTACCGCATCGACCGCATGTGGACCCATCTGCGGCTCGCCGGTGTCTTCTCCCGTGTGCGCGGCATCGTCCTGGGTGACTTCACCGCCTGCGAGGAGAAGGACGCGAACTACTCCAGCGCGGACGTGCTCCGTGAGCTGGCGCGCGACGCGAAGCTGCCCTGCGCCGCGGGCTTCCCCATTGGCCATGGCGCCATCAACTACCCCGTGGCCCTGGGCACGCACGTGCGCCTGGACGCGGACGCCGCGCGCCTCACCTTCCTCGAAGGCGCGGTGAGCCCCGGATGAGCCAGCACCCCATCGCCAACCTCCAGGCCGTGCTCGATGACGGCGTGGAGCTGGGCATCTTCCCCTCCGCCCAGGCCGTGGTGCTCCACAAGGGCGTGCAGGTCTTCGGCGGCGTCGCTGGCAACGTGAAGGGCGACACGCGCTTTGACCTCGCGTCCCTCACCAAGGCCATGTCCACCACCGCGCTCTTCCTGCGCCTGTGGACCGAAGGCAAGGTGGGCCCGGACACGCTCGTGTCCCGCTACTTCCCCGGCTCGCCCGTGGGCGACGCGGGCGTCACCGTCGCGGACCTGCTCTACCACCGCTCCGGTCTGCCCGCCTTCGTCCCGTTCTTCGCGGACGCCCTCAAGGCCCACCCGGAGCTGCTCGACGCCGGCTGCCCTTCCTCCGTCCGCGCGCAGGTCCACGCGGACGTCCTCCATGCCGCCGCCGCCACGCCGCTCGACGCGCCCGTGCGCACGAAGTCCGTGTACAGCGACGTGGGCTTCATCCTCCTGGGCGACATCCTCGCCCGCGCCGGTGGCGCCCCGCTGGACGTGCTCTTCCATCGCCACGTCGCGGAGCCGCTGGAACTGAAGGCCCGCTTCCACCGCCTCAGCGATTTCCCCTCCGACGGCGCCACCGCGCCCACCGGCGCCATGCGCCCGCGCGAGCCCGCTCCCGGCCAGGAGTCGCTGTGGAAGGACGTGCCATCGCAGCCGTCCCGCCCCGCCGAGGTGGATGACGACAACGCCTGGGTGCTGGACGGCGTCGCGGGACACGCGGGCCTCTTCGGCACCGCCGTGGACGTGGCCCGCTTCGGACAGGCCGTGCTGGAGGGCGCCGCGGGCACGCATGCCGCGATTGCTCCGGGGCCCTTGTGGCACCGCGCGCTCGCCACCGACCCCAAGGTGGAGGGCAGCACGCGCTCCATGGGCTTCGACTCTCCGTCGAAGGGTCATTCCAGCGCGGGCCGATTCATTGGCGACACGCCTCCGGGCGCGGTGGGCCACCTGGGCTTCACCGGCACCAGCCTCTGGGTGGACCTGAGGCGGTCGCTCGTCGTCGCGCTCATCACCAACCGCGTGGCCCAGGGCCGTCAGGACCTGCGCATCCGCGACTTCCGCCCCGCCTTCCACGAGCTCGTCGTGGAGGCGCTCGACCTTCACGTCCTCCCCTGAGGAAACCGCAGCATGGCTGACGACAACGGCAACGTCCTCGACACACTCGACCCGCGGTCCGTGCGCCGCATCCACCTGGTGGGCGTGGCCGGCACGGGCATGGGCTCCTTCGCCGGCATGCTCAAGGCCGCCGGCTACGACGTCACCGGCAGCGACGAGAACGTCTACCCGCCCATGAGCGACATGCTCCGCACGTGGGGCATCCCCGCCAGCAGCCCGTACTCGCCCGCCAACCTGGACGCGGCGAAGCCGGACCTGGTCATCATCGGCAACGTCATCCGCCGGGTGAATCCGGAGGCCACCGCCGTGCGCGAGCGGGGCCTCAAGCAGATGTCCTTCCCCGCGGCGCTGGGCTCGCTCTTCCTGGACCGCTCGCACTCCGTCGTCGTCGCCGGCACGCATGGCAAGACGACGACGTCCTCGCTCATGGCCCACGTGCTGGTGGCCTCGGGCAAGGACCCCAGCTTCCTCGTGGGCGGCGTCACCCAGAACTACTCGGGCAACTACCGCGTGGGGAAGGGCCCGCACTTCGTCGTCGAAGGCGACGAGTACGACACCGCCTACTGGGACAAGGGCTCCAAGTTCCTCCACTACCGCCCGCGCACCGCCATCGTCACCAGCGTGGAGTTCGACCACGCGGACATCTTCCGCGACCTGCCCCACTACGAGGCCACGTTCCAGAAGTTCGTGCGCCTGGTGCCGAAGGACGGCCACCTGGTCGTCTGCGCCGCGTATCCGAACGCCGTGCGCATCGCGCGTGAAGGCATCGCGCCCGTCAGCACCTACGTGGCGGAGGAAGGCGCGGACGCGGACTACACGCCGAAGAACCTCTCCTTCGGTCCCGAGGGCGCTCGCTTCAACGTCATGGAGAAGGGCCAGGACCTGGGCACCGTGACGCTGCCGATGTCCGGCGCGCACAACGTGGAGAACGCGCTCGCGGTCATCGCCGCCGCGCGCGGCCTGGGCCTCACCTTCGCTGAAATCCAGCAGGGCCTGTCCACCTTCCAGGGCGTGAAGCGCCGGCAGGAGATTCGCGCGGAGGTGGACGGCGTGCTCGTGGTGGACGACTTCGCGCACCACCCCACCGCCGTGCGCGAGACCATCGCCGCCATCCACCACCGCTACCCGGACCGGCGCCTGTGGGCCATCTTCGAGCCGCGCTCCAACACCAGCCGCCGCAACATCCACCAGGAGGACTACGCGCACGCCTTCCCCGGCGCCACGCGCGCCAGCCTCAAGGTGCCCGAGCGTCACGACAAGGTGCCCGAGGGCGAGGAGCTCAACGTCCCCAAGCTCATCGAAGCGCTCAAGGGCCAGGGCATCGCCGCGGACGGCGCCACCGACGTGCAGACGCTGGTGGACCGCGTCGCTTCCGAGGCGAAGTCCGGTGACGTGCTGCTCGTCATGAGCAACGGCGCCTTCGGTGGCTTCATCGACAAACTGCTCACCGCCCTGAAGTCCCGGGCGGGGAAGGGGACCTGAGCCATGCGCCGTCCATTCCTCCTCTCGCTGGGAGCCCTGGCGTTCGCCCTGGGCTGCTCCGCGGCGCCCACGCCGTTGCCCGCGCTCACGGACCGTACCGGTGACGGGACGCGCTCCAGCAGCTCCGCCCTGGAGTCGAACCGGGCCTCGGGCCAGCCGCTCGTCTTCCAGGTGAAGCGCTACCCGGACAACAGCCCGTACGACTTGAAGAGCGACCGCGGGCAGGTCGTCCTCCTGGACGTGTGGGCCACGTGGTGCGAGCCCTGCAAGGACGCGCTGCCCATGTACGCGCAGCTCCAGAAGGAGTACGGCTCGCGCGGCTTCAAGGCCTACGCCCTCAACGTGGACGAGGACGTGCGCGCCATTCCTCCCTTCCTGGAGGAGGCGAAGGTGGAGCTGCCCATCCTCCTGGACGCCAACGCGCTGGTGTCCGAGCGCCTGCTGAAGGTGCGGCTGATGCCCACCACCTTCCTCATTGATCGCAAGGGCGTCGTCCGCCACGTGCACGAGGGCTTCGCCGAGGAGTTCCTCCAGAAGTTCCAGACGGAAATCGAGCAGCTGCTCGCCGAGCCCGCCTCCTAGAGCGCACCCGAGGGAAACGCATCCATGGCCCACGAACCGGAAACGCCCGCCGCGCTGCGCCGCACCGCGGAGGAGGGCGCCCGCATGGCCGGACGCATCCTCCGCGAGCGCTTCCCGCAGCACCGCACCATCGAGTTCAAGGGCGGCATCGACCTCGTCACGGACGCGGACCGCGCCTCCGAGGCCGCGCTGCTGGACTTCCTGCGGCAGCGTTACCCGCGCCACGCCATCCTCGCGGAGGAGAGCGGCGCCACGCAGGGCAGCGACACGTTCCGCTGGGTGGTGGATCCGCTGGACGGCACCACCAACTACTCGCACCAGGTGCCGCACTTCTGCGTCAGCGTGGCGGTGGAGGGCCCGGAGGGCACCGTGGCGGGCGCCGTCTACGACCCCATGCGCGACGAGCTCTTCTCCGCCGCGAAGGGGGAGGGCGCCACGCTCAACGGCGTGCCCCTGAAGGCCAGCCCCACGGCCACGCTGGAGCGGGCGCTCTTGTGCACGGGCTTCCCCTACGACGTGCGCGAGCGCCCGGACCTGCCCGTGGGCCTCTTCAGCCAGCTCATCCTCCTGGCTCAGGGCATGCGCCGCACCGGCAGCGCCGCGCTGGACCTGGCGTACGTCGCGGCCGGCCGCTTCGACGGCTACTTCGAGTTCGGCCTCAAGCCCTGGGACATCGCCGCGGGCGGCCTGCTGGTGGCGGAGGCCGGCGGCGTCATCGTGCACATCGACGGGCGCCCCTTCGACGTGCTCAAGGGCGACGTGCTGGCGAGCGGCGCGAACCTGGCGCCCCAGCTCATGACCCAGGCGAAGCGCTTCCTGGATGAAATCGGCTGGACGTCGCGCGACTAGAAGAAGCTCTCCGGCACGAAGACGATGTCGCCGGCCTGGAGCAGGAAGTTGCGCTCGCGGCCCACGCCAATGTCCTCCACGGGCACGCGAATCTTGCGCTCCTGCCCGTCCACCACGCGCGTGACGAGCGTGTTGTTCTTCGCCGCCAGCTTGGTGAAACCACCGGCCAGCGTAATCGCCTGGATGATGGACACCTCGCCGGTGACGGGGAAGGTGCCGGGCTTCTGCACTTCCCCGAAGACGAAGATCTTCTGCGAGTTGTACTCCCGCACCAGCACGGACACCTGCGGGCGGCGCAGGTAGCGCGCCAGGCAGTCTCGCAGCGCGTCCGCCGCGGCGCTGGCGGTGAGGCCGGACAGCGACACCTTGCCGCACAGCGGATAGTCGATGGTGCCTTCCGGCGACACGCGCCAGGTGCCGGAGTGCTCGGGCTCCTGGAAGACGCGCACCTCCACCACGTCACCGGGGCCCAGGTTGCCGCCAGACGTCGCCGCGGCCTCCGCGGACGATGCGGGCGTGGGCGGAGGCGGCGGCGGGCGCGTGTCCGCGTGGCATGCGGACAGCACCGCGAGGAGGACCGGCAGGATGAAGCAGAGCCGCGAGGAACGCATGGGCGCGGAAGGCCTCAGTAGGAGACGGACACCCGCGCGTAGCCTTCGTGGCGGGTGTAGTTGAGGCCAGCGGCGCCCAGCGACGACGAGCGGGTGCCCAGCATGTAGCCCACCGCGCCCACCAGCCACGGGCGGATTTGGTACTCGGGCCCCAGGTCCAGCGTCACCAGCGTGTCGCCGCGGCCGCCCGCGAAGGAGAGGAAGTCCAGCGCGCCCGTGGCGTGCAGCGCGAGCCGGCTGCCCATCACGGTGCGCCCTTCCGCGTAGACGCGGTCGTCGCGGAAGGTGCCGTAGGCGGCCACCGGTTGGAAGGCGCGCAGGTAGCCGCCCTTCACCGTGAGCGACGGGCCCACGAGGTACGTGCCCTCCACCTGGCCCACCACGGTGCCGCCGCCGCCCGAGCCCAGGTTCTGGCTCCAGCCGGCCTTCGCCGTCAGGGTAATCCGCGGGGAGATCAGTCCGGACACGCCCGCCATGGCGTGCAGGATGGCCGCGCTGGGCGTGGTGGTGTCGTTGAAGTAGCCCCGGTACTGCAGGCCCGTGTCCACCACCACCGCCGTCTTGGGCAGGAAGCGCCAGCGGCCCTCCGCGCCCAGCCGCAGGTTGCCGTAGTTGAACTGGCTGGCGGCGAGCGGATCACACGCGGCTTCGGTGCAGCCGATGGGCGTCATGCCGCCCAGGGGCTCGAAGAACTCCATCGCGTACGCCAGCGCAGGGGTGACTTCCAACGCGCCGCCGCCGGGCTTCCACTGCGCCTTCACGCGCGCCTCGTTGAAGAGGCTGAGGATGCCCGCGCCCAGTGCCGCCGTGCGCGTGCGGTCCGAGCGCGTCAGCTCGTCGCCGACCTCGATGGACAGCTCGCTCTCCTGGTTGAACCGCAGCGCCAGGTCCGCCGCGCCCTCCAGGTGAGACGCCGCGCCGGAGCCCGCCGTGAGCAGGCCCGTGTAGGCCACGTAGTCCAGGTTGCCGCGCAGCGCGATGGCCAGCTTGGGGGACGGCACGTCCAGCATCAGCCCGGGGCGCACGTGCAGCGCCAGCTCTCCGGACAGGTCCGGGGACAGGGGGCCGGTGCCCGCTTCGCGGAAGTAGCCCACGCCGCTGTCCAGCCGCGTCTCCAGCTCCAGCGTCGGGTGCAGTCGCCCGTTGCCCACCTTGAGGCCATTGCCACCCGGAGGCCGCCCGCCCACGAAGGCCTGCGCCGACGCCGTCAGCGGCAGGAGCGCCGCGAGCGCCAGGGCCCCAAGGGCCAGACGGAATGTCCCAGGCTGCTTCATGGTGTCAGAGGCGCTCCACGCGGTGAGACGGCGGGCATAGCACGCGGGTTCCCGCACCGGAACAAACGGTCCGGGGCCGGGACCGCGGCAGGTGGGAGGCAGCCAGGCACTCAGTCCACGGGGCTCGCGGGCGGGGGACGGACC
>NZ_RAWR01000096.1:0-36765 GCF_003986945.1 Corallococcus sp. AB018
GCCAGGAACCCCCACCCGCTCCCACCCTCCTGTCGCCCGTGAGGGTGACACCCGTGCCGCTGGCGCCTCACATGGAAAGCAGTACGGGCCGGAACGGCAACGCGCACCTGCCGGGCAGGGTGGTGCGCCGCTAGTGAGCACTTGTGATCGCGCCGCGCGCGCATCCATCCACGGACGACATCCGCATGACCCCGTGGGGCCGGTCGTCACCGCCTGCCCGCTTGCCGCCACCGCCGGGGTCTGCCGGGCCCCATTCCAAGGAAGACGGGGGGCCGTGTTAGGACGGAGACACGTCCCGTCCCGCGGCTGGAGCGCGAGGGCGCGACGCCTCTTCCTGGAAGGACTCATGCGTTCGACTTCGGCACTGGCGTTGATGATGGCTTCCCTCGCGGTGGGCGCGCTGTCGGCTTGCGGCGACGACGGCGACAAGACGGACAACACCCCGGACTCGGGCACGAGCACGGACGCGGGCACGAACACCGACGCCGGCACGAGCACGGGCAACGGCCAGTGCCCCGCCTCCGCGATCCTCTGCGAGAACTTCGACAAGGGGCAGAACGGCTGGAAGCACCCGGACGAGGACCACCACGCCACCATCGCCATCGATGGCACGCGCACCCGCTCCGGCAGCGGCGCGCTGCACGTGAAGACGGACCCGGGCTACAACGAGGACACGGGCCCGGGGGACCAGCAGGCCATCGCGCACCTTCGCAAGGACATCCCGGCGTTCGGTACGAAGCTCTACACGCGCGCGTACGTGTACCTGAACCGGGCCTCGCCGGAGGGCGTGATGGGGACGTACTTCATCCTCTTCTCGCCGAAGGACAACGACTTCGGCGGCATCGAGCTCCAGGGGATGCACAACGGCGCGTTCGCGCTGGATGACTGGAGCGGCATCAAGGGCACGGGCTGGAACCTCCAGGAGGACACGAAGGTCACGGTGTCGCCCAACAAGTGGACCTGCATCGAGTGGGGCGTGGAGCGCGCGAACAGCACCGCGACCACGGGCCACGCGCTGGTGTGGGTGGATGGGAAGCAGGCCTACGACTTCCCCAACGTGGGCATCCGGCCCTTCACCAACTTCGGGGTGGGCTACGGCTTCGTGCACCCGAAGGGCGACTCCGCGTCGGAGACGTGGATCGACGACCTCGCGGTGGCGCCCGAGCGCATCGGCTGCGAGTGACGCCATGTCACTGAACCGCGTCGCGGACGAGACCCTTCACATCCTGGATCAAGGCACCTACGTGCCGCTGTCCGGGCGGGAGGTGTCCATTCGCGACGCGGTGTCGCGCGCGGTCGAGGGCACCGTGCTGGTGCGCCCCGGTGACTTCGAACACCTCATGCGGCCCGCGCCGGTGCCGGGCTTCACCATCGAGGTGACGCCAGAGAAGACGGGCGACGCCGCGCGCCGGCTGGTGGAGCAGGAGGGTGAGCGGCGGGTGCTGGCGCTCAACTTCGCGTCGGCGGTGAACCCGGGCGGCGGCTTCCTCACGGGCGCGAAGGCGCAGGAGGAGGACCTGGCGCGGTGCTCGGCGCTGTACCCGTGCCTGTTGAAGTGGCCGGAGTACTACGACGTGAACCGCAAGCTGCGCTCGCCGCTGTACACGGATCACTTCATCTATTCGCCGGACGTGCCGTTCTTCCGCAACGAGCACTACGACCTGCTGGAACGGCCGTTCTCCGTGTCGGTGCTGACGGCGCCCGCGCCCAACGCGCGGGAGTTGCCGACGAAGGATCCGGAGGTCGCGCAGAAGCTGCGCGAAGTGCTGGCCGCGAGGGCGCTCAAGGTGTTGCAGGTGGCGGCGCACCATGGGCACCGCACGATCATCCTGGGAGCCTGGGGCTGCGGTGCGTTCCGCAACAACCCGCACGACGCGGCGGAGGCCTTCGCGCGAGGGCTGTCCACGATGGCGGGCGCGTTCAGCCGGGTGGTGTTCGCGGTATACGAGCGCGGTGGGAAGGGGCCGAACCTGAGCACCTTCCGCGAGCGCTTCGGCTGAGGGCCTGTCTGGCGTTCATGCGCGCCTGCTAGCCTTGTGCGCATGCGATGGAGCCAGGTGGGGCTCGTGGTGGGGATGCTCGCGTGCGCGGGCACGTCGAATCAGAAGCCGGTGTCCGTGTCCGAGGTGGCGCGCACCGAGGCCGCGCCCGCGTCCGCGTCCGCGCTGCTCACGGTGCTGGCGAAGGATGCGGAGGGCAGGCCGCTGCCCCACATCGAGTTCCGGATCCGGGAGGCCATGGCGGATCATCCCGAGGTGATCTGGGGCACGACGGATGCCCAGGGGAAGACCGGACTGACGGTGCCTCCCGGCTGGTACGTCTTCACCGCCGAGGCCTTGGGCTACCAGACCTTCGTGGATCCGGACGTGCGGCTCGGGCGCGAACACCCGGCGACCGTGACGATGACGCTCCGTTCCTCCAGGTCGGTCCCCGGGCGCGTGGTGGACGGCGCGGGTCAGCCCCTTCGGGCCGTGTCGCTCTCGTGGATACCGGCGGACACGACGGCGCCCCGGTTGGACCTCGTGGGGAACCCGGACGGAACCTTCCGGTTCGAAGGCATGGGGCCCGGCCCGGGCGTGTTGCTGGCACGGCACAGGGGCTACAGCGACGAGCGGTGGGTGCACGACGCGCGACCCTCGGAGCTGAAACTCATCCTGCGCGAGCAGGGCACGCTGCGGGTGACGGCCTTCGATCCGAAGGGACGTCTGGTGGGATCGCCAAGGGTGGAGGTCAAGGCGCTCGAGCCCGTGGCGAAGGAGGGCGCCTGGATCGATGAGCACGTGAAGGACGCCCGGATGTACCGGGGCCTGGAGGCAGGGCGCTACCGGGTGACGTTCACGCATCCTCTGGGTGGGAACGCGGAGTGGATCACGTCCTCGGAGGTGGAGGTCGTGGCGGGGCAGACTCGCGAGCTGACGCTCCGCTTCGAGGGCGTGGTGGAACGCGCACCGCTTCGGGGCCGCGTCATCGACGCCGACGGACGGCCCGTGGCGGACGCGTGGCTGAGCGCCTCGTCGGGTGATCCGAAGAAGGACGCCTTCGCGAGCGAGGACTCCACCCGGACCGACGCGCAGGGGCGCTTCACGTTGGAACACCTGCCGCAGGGACCTGTTCGCGTGGAGGTCTCCAGCGGGATCGTGAAGGTCGAGTTCGGTCCGGAGGCCAAGGACGTGTTGCTGGAGCGGCGTCCCAGTCCCTTCGTGGAGGGACGCGTGCTGGGACCGGATGGAAAGGCCCTGACCCGTTTCAAGGTGAACTCGGAGACCTACGAGGATCCGGAGGGGCGCTATCGGTACACCCTGGAAGGTCCTGGGCCCGCGGGCCTGGTTTTCGAGGCGGAGGGACTCGCGAGCACGCGCATGCGGGTGGATCCCCGCGAGGAACGGACCGCCCTGCCAGACGTGAGTTTGGAAGCAGGCCGCACCGTGCGCGTCCGGCTCGTGCGGGAGAACGGGCAGCCGGCCGTGTCGAAGGGAAGAATGGACCTGCATCCGTTGCCCGGGCGCGAGTCGACGTTCGCCTGGTTCCAGACGTTCCTGAACGTGGATCCGGAGGGCCGCTACGTGCTGGATCACGTGCCGCGAGAGCCGTTCATCCTCGATGCGGAGACGGAAGAAGATGGAACGGCCTCACAGCCGTTGGGCGCGGACGTGGAGGAGGTGACGATGCGGCTCAGTCCGGAGGCTACGCTGGCTGGCACGATGGTGGATGAATCTGGGCGCCCCTTGCAGGGCTTCAGCCTGATGAGCGGGTGCGAGGTCTATCCCGATCGGTTGCCCGTCACCGACGCGGAGGGACGGTTCAGATTGCCGGTCGTCCCGGAGCGCGAGTGTGTCTTGAATGTCTATCAATACGGAGGCCCAGGTGGTTGGCCCACGCCCCCGCTGCGCGTCTTCTGGCCCCTGCGATTCAACAGTGGCCATCCAGGAGAGACGGTCCGGGTGGAGCTGCGGCCGCGCACTGGACCGGCTGCCGTGCAGGTCTCGTTTCCGGATGCGGGCGAGTGGGATCGGGTCATCCTCGTGCCAGGGGATGTTCCGATGCCGTCGACGGCGGAGGCCATGAACGCGCTGATTGCCTCCGCTGCCGAACCGGATTCGGCCCCCGCCGAGCAGCGCCCGGAACGCCAGGTCGAGAACTGGTTCTATCGCGCCTGGGGGGAGCCCCGGTTCAGCCAGCTGCCTCTGGGGCGCTACACGGTGTTCGTGCTCGGAAGCCGTAACGGGGTCTTCGTGCTCCGCTACCCCGTGAACCTCACGGAGCCTGGCGTCCACAGGTTCGAGACGAAGCGCGCCGTGGTGGGGGGCGTGCACTTCGTTCACTGACGGAGCCGTGCCTCACGATGGCCTGCTAACCTGCGGGGCATGCGATGGAGCTGGGTGGGGCTCTTGGCCGTGGTGCTCGCGTGCGCGGAAGCGCCGCGTCCGGTGATGAAGCGTTGGCCTCAGGAAGAGGTGCCGGTGGGCGTCCGCGTCGTGGATGCGGCGAACCAACCGGTTCCAGGTGTGTCCCTGGTCGCGCGCCGCGCGGATCGCGGGTCCTCCGTCGCCAGAGGAGGCACCACGGATGCGACTGGCACGGCGCGGCTTCAGGTGATGCCGGGCTGGTATGTCCTCCAGGCGGAGGCGCCCGGCTTCGTGAGCGTGACCCGCACGGATGCGCGGGTTCCTTTCGGCGAGGAGGTTCGTTGGGACGTGACGCTGGAGCGCGCCGCACCCGTCGCCGGTCGTGTGGTGGATCTGGAAGGACGGCCCGTGGTGGGAGCCGAAATCCAGCTCACTCCCTCCACGAACGAGGATGCATCGCTGCGTTCCGAGAGCGATGCCGAGGGACGCTTCCATGTCGACCGCGTACCCGCCGGAACCATGAAGCTTCTCGCGGAGAAGGACGGATGGAGTCCCACGCGGCTGGAGCTCCAGACGCCGCAGCCGGAGTTGACGGTGGTGATGGGCGGACTCGGCTCGTTGCGGATCCAGGTGCGCGGACCCGATGGCCGGCCTGTGTCCGCGCGGGCCACTTCCGTCTCCCCCGTGGAGGTGAAAGACAGGCGCTCCTTCGAGCGGTTCCCTGAGCGGACGGAAGAAGCCACCGTCTTCCACAAGCTTCGCGCCGGGCGCTACCTCGTCTCTGGCGACTACGTGCCCGCGCCCGGCTGTACATGGACGCGCACCCTCGATGTCCAGGTCCTTCCGGAGCAGCAGGCGGAAGTGACGGTGAGCTTCGAAGGCCTTCGCGATGCTGGCCCCTGGCGAGGGCGGGCCGTGGATCCCAATGGGAAGGTGTTTGACCACGGAGCAGTGAATGCCCTGGTGCCGGATGAAGAATCAGAAGGAGTGGGCCTGAGTGGCAAGTGCAAGGGCGTCGTGGGGCCGGATGGTTCCTTTGCCATACCGCACGTCTTGTCGGGTCCGGTGTTCATGACATGGCAGGAGAAGGAATACTCCGTGGTCTGGGTGGCGAGGGGGCCACTTCCCGCGGGCACGGGCGAGGCGGTGGTGTTTCTCAACCCCTTTGGAGGGTTGAAGGGCCGTGTCGTGCGTCCGGATGGTCAGCCCGTGGGGGCCTTCCAGGTCGACGGGCACTCCGAGAACCATCCACTGGGCGAGTACACGCGCCACACCTCGGGGACCCGCGACTATCAATGGGTTATCGACACTCTTGGATTCGCCCCCGCCCTTGTGCGCGCGCAAGGGCGGGAGGGGGAGGTGCTTCAGGTCCCGGATGTCGTGCTTGACGTGGGCCGCACCGTGCAGGGACGCCTCGTCGCGAAGAACGGCCGCACTGGCGTTCCAGACCAGGAGGTCCAACTCGTGGAGGCGTTCGACCTGGAGGTTCACTGGCCACGTCACCCGCGGACGACGAGGACCGACGCAGAGGGACGGTTTCGCTTCGAGCATGTGCCAGGCCGGCTCCTGTACCTGCGCGTGGACGCGAAGGAACACGGGACCGTGCTCCAGGCGCTCAAGCCCGAAGAAAGCGAGGTGCGGTTGCGACTCGTTCCCAACGCGGAGTTGCACGGCTCCGTGACGGACGGCGCACGGGTTCCGTTCGCGAGGGTGAGCCTGGAGGTTCGCTGCGAAGGTGATTTCAAGGTGAGCGCCGGAACGGACTGGGCGGGCCTCTACTCCGTGAACATCCCGGGGGATCGTGAGTGCCAGGTGCATCCCGCGGGAAGCCACCTGAGCGTCGGGGAGATGTACCTGCCGCCCCCTGCGTCCTTCTCACCGACGCGGGTTCGACTGGAGCCCGGCTCGCGCCAGAGGTTGGACCCGACGCCTCGCCAAGGCGCTGCCTCTCTGGAGGTGGGCGTCAAGGCATCTCGCGAGTTCGTCACCGCGTTCGTGCTGCCAGGAGACGTGCCGTGGCCCCGCACGCTCGAAGCGTTGGATGCGCTCATCCGGGCCGGTTTCAAGCCGGAAGACGATGACGACGGCTTCACTCCCTCATTCATGTTGGGGGCGTTCTTCCACTTCGGCCATCTTCCCCTGGGGCACTACACGGTCTTCATCCGGGAGCAGATCGATGGAGCGGACTCGGTCCTGCGCGTGCCCGTGAATCTGACCAAGTCCGGCGCGCACGTCATCCGGTCCGAGCGTCCCGCTCGGGCAGACGGAAGGCCATACACGCGCTGACGCGAACCCATCGCGTATGCTTCACGCCATGCGATGGAGCTGGGTGGGGCTCGTTGCCGTGGTGCTCGCTTGCGCGGGCACGCGTCCGGAGTTGGAAACGCCCGGACCGGCGAATGAAGTGACGTGGGTGTTCCGGGTCGTGGATCCGGGGGGACAGCCCGTGTCCGGTGCGCGGGTGAACGTCTGGCGCGCGGAGCTGTCGCAAGACAACGCGCTGCCCGGCATGACGGACGCAAAGGGGACCGGACGTGTTGCGCTGAAGCCGGGCCGGTATGCCGCGGAGGTCCAGGCCCGGGGCTTCGTGACGGCATTCCGCACGGACATCCGGATCGCGCCGGATTCGAAGCCGCGGATGGAGCTGTCCCTGGCGCGCACGGTGCCACTCTCCGGACGCGTGGTGGACACGGAGGGAAAGCCGCTGAACAGCGTCTGGCTCCGGTTTGTCTCTTCCACCGTCGCCACCCCGCTCGTGCAAACCTCCAGTGACACGCAGGGCCAGTTCACCCTCCAGGGCGTGGCCGCGGGCGAGGGCCTGCTCTATGCCAGCAAGGCGGATTGGAGCTGGCACCGCTTGAAGGTCGTCACTCCCCAGCCCGAACTCACCATCGTGATGGGCCAACACTCGTCATTGCTCGTACGGGTGGTCGACCCCGAGGGCCGCGTGGTCCCGAACTCCCGTAGCTTCGTGAAGCCCATCGACCGGAATGTCGGCATCTCGCACGCGTCCGAGCAAACGGCTGAGGGAACGCGCCACCTGCGACTCCCGGCGCAGCGCTATCGCGTGTCGGCCAGCTACGCTCCTGCGTCTGGGTGCTGGTGGGACCGCACCGTGGACGTCGACGTCCCTCCCGGACAGCAGGCTGAATTCACGGTGAGCTTCGAAGGCGTCTCCAGTGCGGGAGTCTGGACGGGCCGGGCTGTGACTCCCGACGGGAAACCGCTGGCTGGCCTGGTGCTTCGGGCCACGGCGCTCAAGACCCCGGAGGGCGGAGACCTCATGGGCGAATGCATGACGACGACAGACAAAGACGGACGCTTCGAGTTGAGGCATCCCCTGGCTCGGCCCTACAAGCTCGCACTCGGGTCCATGGATGGGCTTCGCCGGAAGATGGGCGTCGCGGAACAATCACCTTCCGGCCCCAATGGCGGGCCCGTGGTGTTCCATCCTCCTGGCGCGCTGCTAGGAGTCGAAGCTCGCGCGCGCGAGGAACTGACGCTCCCTGACATCACGCTCGAACCCGGTCACACCGTCGTGGGCCGGGTGTTCCACGAAGATGGGCAGACAGGGGTTCCCCATGCCCGCGTCGAGCGGGTGGCCCCCGCCGACCTGGAGACCCCGCGCGACGAGCACCGCGCGGCGAATGAAGCGAACGAGGCGGGCCGCTTCCACATCAAACAGCTGCCCCGAAGCACCCAGTTCCTCCGGGTGACCGACGAGCAGGGCGGAACGGCCTTGTACGAGGTCGGAGCTCACGAGGACCAGGTGGAGGTGCGGCTGACCGCGGACGCGGTGCTCCAGGGGGGCGTGACGGATGGGGCGCGCGTTCCGCTCGCGGGCGTGACCGTCCGGGCGCGCTGCGAGGCCGGGCTCGACACCCGCACCACGACGGATGAAGCAGGCCACTACGTGCTGCGCGTTCCGGGGGACCGCGAGTGCTTCGTGCAGGTTTCGGATGAGCCGCTCCGGGATGCCCAGTGGCCCCGGCCCGCGCCGCTGGTCTTCTCACCCCAGCCCGTCTCGTTCTCGCCACACGCGCGCGAAAGCAGGGACTTCGTCCCGAGGTACGGTGGGGTCGCGCTCCAGGTCCACTTCCCGGAGCCACGCGAGAAGCTGGAGACCTTCCTCGTTCCCGGCGATGTGGACATGCCGAAGACGTACGGAGCCATGCGGATCCTCCAGCGCTCCGCATTCACCAGCGATCCCGCCGCGAGGAAATGGCCGCCGGACGATCCGGATGTGCCGGGGGCTTACTTCTGGCGCACGGACTTCGCCTTCAGCCACCTGCCGCCCGGCCGCTACACCTTCTTCGCCGTCGATGGGGAGTTTGGACCGTCGGTTCTGCGCGTGCCCGTGGACCTGAAGCAGGGCGAGATGAAGTCCCTCCGGCTCGGCTTTCCCGCCGACAGTGGGGGGACGCTGCTCGTGCCCTGAAGCCCGCATGCACTCCGTCCACGGCCGCGTCACGCCCTGCTAACCTGTGGGGCATGCGATGGAGCTGGGTGGGGCTCGTTGCCGTGGTGTTCGCTTGCGCGGGCACGCGTCCGGAATTGGAAATGCCCGGACCGGCAAAGGACGTGACGTGGATGTTCCGGGTCGTGGACCCGGAGGGGCAACCTGTCCCCGGTGCGCGGGTGAAGGTCTGGCGCGCGGATCTGTCACAAGAGAGCGCGCTGCTTGCCACCGCGAATGCACAGGGGACGGGAGCCCGCATCCTGAAGCCTGGCTGGTATGCAGCGGAGGTCCAGGCACGAGGCTTCGTGACGGCATTCCGCACGGACATCCGGATCGCGCCGGATTCAAGACCGCGGATGGACCTACCCCTGGCTCACGCGGTGCCTCTCTCCGGACGGGTGGTGGATGCGGAGGGGAAGCCCGTGAGCGACGTCCGGCTCCGGTTTGTCTCTTCCAGCGTCGCCGCCCCGGTCGTCGAAACCACCAGTGATGCGCAGGGCCACTTCACCTTCGCGGGTGTGAGCGCTGGCGAGGGGTTGCTCTATTCCGACAAGGAGGAGTGGAGCTGGCAGCGGTTGAAGGTCCTCACGCCCCAGCCCGAGCTCACCGTCGTGATGGGCCGGCGCTCGTCATTGCTCGTGCGGGTGCTCGGCATCGACGGACGCGTGGCCCCGAACTCCTCGAGCTTCGTGAGCCCCATCGACCGGGGGGTCGACCTCTCGCACGAGTCAGAGCGAACGCCCGAGGGGACCGTCCACCTGCGACTCGCGGCGCAGCGCTATCGCGTGTCGGCTGTCTACGTTCCTCACGCCGGTTGCTGGTGGAAGCGAAGCGTGGACGTCGAAGTCCTTCCCGGGCAGCAGGCCGATGTCACCGTGAGCTTCGAGGATGTCGCCCGTGCGGGCCCCTGGATGGGCCGGGCGGTGACGCCTGACGGCAAGCCGCTGGCCGGCCTGCGACTGCTCGCCACGGCGCTCAAGGCTCCGGAGGACAAGGGGCCCGGAGGCGAGTGCGAGACCCTCACCGCCCCGGACGGAAGCTTCGAGTGGTTGGGTGCCCTGGCGCGGCCTCACAAGCTCGAGCTCCGAACCCAGGCAGCTTACCGGCTGATGGGCGTAGCGGAACAAGCGCCTTCCGACATGAAGGGCGGACCCGTGGTGTTCCGCTCGCCTGGCACGCTGGTGGGACGGGTCCTCGGGCCCGACGGAAAGCCTGTGCCCGAGTACAGCGTCGATTGGGCATCCTTTACCGAACCCGAAGGTCGTTTCAGCCGGGAGCTGTGGGCGTCTCGCACCTACTCGCTGATCGCCAGTGCTCCGAACATGGCTCCGACGCGCGTGCGTGTCGAAGGCCGCGAACATGAGGTGAGGGCGGTCCCGGACATCATGCTCGACGCCGGGCACTCCGTGGTGGGGCGGGTCGTCGAGGCGGATGGCCTCACCCCGGTGCCCCAAGCCAGGGTCGAACTGGTGGACCCCGACGATGTGGACATCCGGCGTTCGTACTTTCCCCATGCGCTTCCCGCCGACATGGCCGGCGGCTTCCGGTTCGACCGCGTGCCCCGGCGACGGCAATACCTTCGGGTGAATGACGAGAAGGCCGGGACGATCCTGTACGCGCTCGGGCCCGGCGAGGACCGGGTGGACCTCACGCTGAAACCCGACGGAACGCTCGAAGGCTTCGTGACGGATGGCGCGCGGGTTCCTCTCGCGGGGGTGACAGTGCAGGTGCGTTGCGAGGCCGGGCTCGATGCCCGCGCCAAGACCGACGAAGCCGGGCACTACGTGCTCCGCGTTCCCGCGGACCGGGATTGCTTCGTGCATGCTTCAGAGGAGCAACTCCGGGATCGAGCGCCCTGGCCCAGGCCTCCGCCGCTCGTCTTTTCGCCCCAGCCCGTGGTGCTCTCCCCGCGTGAGCGTGAGCGCACGGACTTCGTGCCCCGAAGTGCTGGCGCCACGCTCCGTGTTCACTTCCCCGAGCCGCGTGAACGACTGGAGCCGTTCCTTGTCGCTGGCAATGCGCGCATGCCGAAGAGCTTCGCGGAGCTGAAAGCGCTCCAGCGGTCCGCCTTCAGCATCGACCCGCCTTCACTCACCTGGCGTTCGGATGATCCGGACGTGCCCGGATATCAATTCCTGCAGAAGAACTTCACGTTCAGCCACCTCCCGGGGAAGCGCTTCACGCTCTTCGTCGTCGAACCCCAGGACACCGCGTTCGCGGTCCTGCGCGTGCCGGTGGACCTGACCCGCGAGGAGACGAAGTCCCTTCCGCTCCGCTTCCCCCTGGAGAGTGGAGGGGCGCTGCTCATGGATTGATGCCGGCGCCGTATCCGCGCCAGTCCCTGCTAACCTGCGGGGCATGCGATGGAGCTGGGTGGGGCTCTTGGCCGTGGTGCTCGCGTGCGTGGAAGCGCCGCGTCCTGTGCAGACGAATACCCGCTGGCCCATGGAGGAGGTGGCGTTCACGATCCGCACGTTGGATCCGGCCGGACAGCCTGTTTCCAGCGTGAGGCTGGTGGCACGCCGCGCGGATCGCGGGAGCCTGGTCATTAGGTCAGGCACCACGGATGCGACGGGGACGGCCCGGCTCCGGGTGATGCCGGGCTGGTATGTCGTCCAGGCGGAGGCGGCGGGCTTCGTGAGTGTGACCCGCGCGGATGCACGGGTCCCCGTTGGCGGAGAGGCGCGTCTGGATGTGACGCTGGAGCGCGCGGCGCCAATCGCCGGGCGCGTGGTGGATCTGGAAGGACGGCCCGTCGCGAGGGCCCGGCTTGGACTCAGCCTCGCCAACGAGGCTGTGTCCGTCCAGCCGACCGAGAGCGATGCGGAAGGGCGCTTCCACTTCGACGGCGTTCCCGCAGGGAGCGTGACGCTTCGTGCGGAGAAGTACGACTGGAGTCCGACGCGGCTGGAGTTCGTGGCGCCCGCACCGGAGTTGACGGTGGTGATGGGCGGGCTCAGTTCGCTGCGTGTCCGGGTGCTGGACCCCCAGGGCAGGGCGTTGCCAGGAGTGGCCACTCACATCAATGCGATGGACGAAAGGCGCCCCTTCGAGCGGTTCCCGGAGCAGGGTCCGGAGGACGTCGTCTTCCAGCAGCTTCGCGCAGGACGCTACCTCGTCACCGGCCGCTACGAGCCCTCACCGGAGTGCTGGTGGGATCGCTCCATCGAAGTCCAGGTCGCGCCAGGTACACGGACGGAGGCGACGGTCAGCTTCGAGGGGATCCACGGGCTGGGGCCCTGGCGGGCACGTGCAGTGGAGTCCAAGGGCCAGGGGGTTGCTGACCGCGAGGGAATGGCGTGGACGGGAAGCACATCGACCACCGAGGCAGGGCTGCGAGGGAAGTGTGATTTCCGCACGGCAAGTGACGGGAGCTTCATCCTCCCGCACCTGTTGGAGAATCCCGACTTCATCTCGATGACGGATTCCAGCGCGCGCTTCGAATGGAGGTCGCAAGGGTCACCGCCGCCGGGGACGGGTGAAGCGCTGGTGTTTCGCAAGGATGGAGGTGCTCTGAAGGGTCGTGTCGTGCGCCCGGATGGGCAGCCCGTGGGCTTCTTCGAAGTCGACGGACACCCCCCACACAATCCGCGGGGCGAGTACGTGCGATACGTGGACTTGACCCACACCTATCAGTGGGTCATCGATGTGTTGGGATTCGCCCCCGCCCTCGTGCGCGCGCAGGGGCGGGAAGGGGAAGTGCTCCAGGTTCCAGACGTCGTGCTCGACGAGGGCCGCACCGTGCAGGGCCGCGTCTTCGCGAGGAACGGACGCACGGGCGTGCCCCATCAGGAGGTCCAGCTCGTGGAGGCGTTCGACCTGGACGGCCATGGACCGCCGCGTCGCCTGCGGGCGGTGATGACCGACGCAGAGGGGCGCTTCCAATTCGAGCATGTGCCTGGCCGGCTCCAGTTCCTGCGCGTCGATTCGAAGGAACACGGGACCGTGCTCCATGCGCTCGAACCGAATGAGACGGCGGTGCGGTTGCGGCTCGTTCCCCATGCGGAACTGCACGGTTCCGTGACGGATGGAGCGCGGGTTCCGCTGGCGGGGGTGAGCCTGAACGTCCGCTGCGAAGGTGGGTTCACGGTGAGCTCCAGGAGCGACGGGGCGGGCCTCTACTCCATGAACATCCCGGGAGACCGCGAGTGCTTCGTGCATCCCGAAGGGAGCCCCCTGAACATCCGGCCGCCTTTTCCGCCCCAGCCGCCTCCGGTGTCCTTCTCCTCGACGCGGCTTCGTGTGTCGTCCGGCTCACGGCAGGCGTTGGATTTCGAGTCCCGTCAGGGGCCCGTGTCGCTGGAGGTGCGTGTCGAGGCATCTCGCGAGTTCGTCACCGCGTTCGTGCTTCCGGGAGACGTTCCCTGGCCTCGCTCGCCCGAGGCGTTGGATGACGTGATGCGGGCTGGTTTCGGATCCGACCCGATGCCGAACACATGGGAGTCGGAGGACGAGCACGAGTCCTTCGTTCCCCACTTCATGTTGGGGGCGGACTTCCGCTTCAGTCATCTGCCCCTGGGGCACTACACGGTCTTCATCCGGGACCAGATGGACGGAGCGGACGCGATCCTGCGAATCCCCGTGGAGCTGACCGGGACCGGCGTGCACGTCATCCAGTCCGCGCGTCCCGCTCGCGGAGGCGGAAGGCCATACACGCGCTGACGTGAGCCCATCGCGTATGCTTCGTGCCATGCGATGGAGCTGGGTGGGGCTCGTTGCCGTGGTGCTCGCTTGCGCGGGCACGCGTCCGGAGTTGGAAACGCCCGGACCGGCGAAGGACGTGACGTGGATGTTCCGGGTCGTGGACCCGGAGGGGCAACCTGTTCCTGGCGCGCAGGTGAAGGTCTGGCGCGCGGATCTGTCGCCGGCCTATGGGCAGCCCGGTTCGACGGATGCGCAGGGGACCGGACGCGTTGCTCTGAAGCCGGGCTGGTATGGCACGGAGGTGCAGGCGCGTGGCTTCGTGACGGCCTTCCGCGAGGACATCCGGATCGCGCCGGACTCGAAGCCCCGGATGGAGCTGTCCCTGGCGCGCTCGGCGCCCCTCGCTGGACGCGTCGTGGATGCGGAGGGAAAGCCCGTGTCGGGCGTCCGGATCCGCTTCGCGTCCTCCAACGCCGCCGCTCCCTTCGTGGAAGCCATCAGCGGCGAGGCGGGCCAGTTCAGCATGGAGGGCGCAGCCGCGGGCGAGGGTTTCCTCTACTCCGACAAGGACGGGTGGAGCTGGCAACGGTTGAAGGTCATCACCCCTCAGCCGGAACTCACTGTCGTGATGGGACGGCTCTCGTCATTGCTCGTGCGGGTGGTGGACCCCGAGGGACGTCTGATCCCCAACTCCCAGAGCTACATCACCCCTCTGGACCGGCCGATTGGTATCCGGCATCAGTCCGAGCAGACGCCTGAAGGAACGGTCCACCAGTTGCTCCCAGCGCAGCGTTACCGCGTGCGCGCTGGCTACGTTCCGGCCCTGCGTTGCTGGTGGCGCCGCACCGTGGACGTCGAGGTCCTCCCCGGACAGCAGGCCGAAGTCACCGTGAGCTTCGAAGGCGTCACCAGCGCGGGCCCCTGGACGGGCAGGGCGGTGACACCCGACGGGCGGCCCCTGGCCAACATGAAGCTGCGGGCCACGGCGCCTCCCTCCGCGGAGGACATGGAGGTCGAAGAGGGTTGTGAGGCCACGACCGATCCGGACGGGCGCTTCGAGTTGTCGCATCCCCAGGCAGGGCCCCATCGACTCCGGGTCAGACACGCGGCTGAACCCCATGATCGGATCGGCGAGGCGGAGCTCGCACCCTCCAATGCGAAGGACGACCCCGTGGTGTTCCACGCTCCCGGAACATTGGTGGGCCGCGTCCTCGGACCTGATGGGAAACCCATGGCCTACTTCGACGTCGATTGGCAGAGCCAGTCCGACCGTGATGGCCGATTCATCCGGGGGCCGACCCGGTCTCGGACCTACTCCTTGCGTTTCGACGCCGCGTACATGGCCTCCTCGCGCGTGCGGGTCGAGGCTCGCGCGGATGAGGAGCGAAGGGTCCCGGACATCCAGCTCGATACGGGGCACACGGTGCTGGGCAGGCTGCTCGAGGCGGATGGACGTACACCCGTGACAAAGGTCTGGATCGAACTGGTGGATCCCGCCGACGTGGACATCAAGCTCTGGAACTCTCGCTTCGGGGCTCGCCCCGACGAAGCTGGCCGCTTTCGCTTGGACCATGTGCCACGGCGTCCGCAGTACCTCCGGTTGAATCGCCTGGAAGGTGGGACCCTCCTGTATGAGCTTGGGGCTCGTGAGTCTCGGGTGGAGCTCCGGCTGAAGCCGGATGCAACGCTCGAAGGCTTCGTGACGGATGGCGCGCGTGTTCCGCTCGCGGGCGTGATGCTCGAAGTCCGGTGCGGGGCCGGGCTCGATGCCAGCACCAAGACCGACGATGCCGGCCACTATGAGCTCCGCGTGCCGGCGGACAGGGATTGCTTCGTGCACTTCCCGGTGGAGCGGCGCTGGCGCTACACGTGGCCGCGGCCCACGCCGCCCGTCTTCTCTCCCCAGCCTGTCTCCCTCTCACCTCGGGAGCGCGAACGCAGGGACTTCGTCTCGAGGAGCGGTGGTGCGCGACTCCAGGTCCACTTCCCAAAGGTGCGGGATGGGCTGGAGACGTTCCTCGTTCCTGGCGACGCGCGCATGCCAAAGACATTCGCGGACCTGAAAGCGCTCCAGCGGTCCGCCTTCATCAGCGATCCGGCTCTAAACCCGTGGCGGACGGATGATCCGGACATGCCCGTCTATGAATACTGGCAGAAGGACTTCTCCTTCAGCCATCTGCCGGACAAGCGCTACACGCTCTTCGCCGTCGAGCCCCAGGACGGATCGACAGCGGTCTTGCGCGTGCCCGTGGACCTGAAGCAGGGCGAGACGCAGTCCCTCCAGCCGGGCTTTCCCGTCGACAGTGGAGGCACGTTCCTCGTGCCTTGAATCCCGGCGACGCGCCCTCCACTGGCAGCGTCCCGCCCTGCTAACCTGAGGGGCATGCGATGGAGCTGGGTGGGGCTCGTTGCCGTGGTGCTCGCGTGCGCGGGCACGCGTCCGGAGTGGGAAACGCCCGGACCGGCGAATGAAGTGACATGGAAGTTCCGGGTCGTGGACCCGGAGGGACAACCTGTCCCCGGCGCGCAGGTGAAAATCTGGCGCGCGGATTTGAAGCGAGACACGGCACTGCCCGGCACGACGGACGCACACGGAACGGGACGCGTTGCGCTGAAGCCAGGCTGGTATGCCGCCGAGATCCAGGCACGGGGCTTCGTGACGACCTCGCGCACGGACATCCGGATCGCGCCGGAACCGAGGCCCCGGATGGAGCTGCCCCTGGCTCGCGCGGTGCCACTCTCAGGACGCGTGGTGGATACGGAGGGGAAGCCCGTGAGCGACGTCCGGATCCGGTTCGTCTCTTCCCACGTCGGCGCCCCGGTCGTGCAAACCACCAGTGACGCGCAGGGCCGGTTCAACTTCCAGGGCGCGGCCGCTGGTGATGGCCTGATCTATTCCACCAAGCCGAAGTGGGCCTGGCGGCGGTTGAAGATCATCACGCCCCAGCCCGAACTCACTGTCGTGATCGGACGAGGATCTCCGTTGCTCGTGCGGGTGGTGGACACCGAGGGCCGCGTCGTCCCGAACGCCACGAACCTCTTGCATCCCGTCGACCGGTGGCTCGACGTTTCGCGTGAGTCCGAGCAAACGCCCGAGGGAATGCGCTACCTGCGACTCGCGCCGCAGCGCTATCGCGTGACGGCGGGCTACGAGCCTGCCGCCGGATGCCGGTGGGACCGCGACGTGGACGTCGAGGTCCTTCCCGGATAGCAGTCCGAAGTCACGGTGAGCTTCGAAGGCGCCGCCAAGGCGGGGTCGTGGACAGGTCAGGCGGTGGCTCCAGACGGAAAACCGCTGGCCGGCCTGGTGCTTCGGGCCACGGCGCTCGAGTCTCCGGAGGGCAGGGGCCTCAAGGGCGAGTGCACGACCCGCACCGGCCCGGACGGGCGCTTCGAGTTGATGCATCCCCTGGCTCGGCCCCACAAGCTCGAGCTCAGGTCCACGGATGGGATCGACCAGCTCGTGGGCCTCGCGGAACAAGGTCCTTCCGGCCCGAATGGCGGGCCCGTGGTGTTCCAGCCGACGGGCCGTCTGGTGGGCCGTGTCGTCGATCCGGTTGGGAAGCCCCTGGCGCTGTACTGGATCCACAGTTGGACGGTGGCCAATCGTGAAGGCCGCTTCGCCTGGGCCACGGAAACCTCGCGCCTTTACACCCTCTACATCGGAGCGCCGGACATGGCCTCGGTTCGCCTGCGATTCGAAGGGCACGCGCACGAGGAGCGGACGGTCCCTGACATCACGCTCGAACCCGGCCACATCGTTCGGGGTCAGGTGTTCCACGAAGATGGGCGAACCCAGGCTCCCTACGCTCGCATCGACCTGGTGGAGCCCGACGACCTGCAGATCCCGCGCGACGCATTCACCGGGGGCGGGAATGGCGCGGACAAGGCCGGGCGCTTCCGTCTCGCGGGCCTGCCCCATCGCCCCGTGTTCCTCCGGGTGAACGAGGAGCAGGGCGGAACGGCCTTGTACGCGGTCGGAGCGCACGAGGACCAGGTGGAGCTGCGGTTGACCGCGGACGCGGTACTCCAGGGGTACGTGACGGATGGGGCGCGTGTTCCGCTCGCGGGCGTGACGGTCCGGGCACGTTGCGAGGCCGGGCTCGACACCCGCACCACGACGGATGAAGCCGGCCACTACGTGCTGCGCGTTCCAGGGGGCCGAGAGTGCTTCGTGCTCGTTTCGGAGGAGCAGGTCCGGGATGCTCCGTGGCCAAGGCCCGCACCGCTGGTCTTCTCACCCCAGCCCGTCTCGCTCTCGTCACGCGAACGCGAACGCAGGGACTTCGTCCCGAGGACTGGAGGGGGCGCGCTCCAGGTCCACTTCCCGGATTCACGCGAACGGCTGGAGACCTTCCTCGTTCCCGGCCATGTGGACATGCCGAAGACGTTCAGAGGCTTGCGAGCCCTCCAGCGCTCCGCATTCACCCGCGATCCCGCCGCGACGGATTGGCCGTCGGACGATCCGGATGTGCCGGAGTTTCAAAACTGGCCGTGGGACCTCACCTTCAGCCAGCTGCCTCCCGGCCGCTACACCTTCTTCGCCATCGATGGCTTGTTCGGCCCGGTGGCAATGCGCGTGCCCGTGGACCTGAAGCCAGGTGAGACGCAATCCCTCCGGCTCGGCTTTCCCGTCGACAGTGGGGAAGCGTCGCTCGAGCCCTGAAGCCCGCCTATGCGCCGTCCACCGGCAGCGTCACCACGAACGCCGCGCCGCCGCCGGATGCTTCTTCCACCCAGACGCGGCCGCCGTGCGCTTCCACGATCTGCTGCACGATGTAGAGCCCCAGTCCCAGGCCTCCCGTGCGCGCGGAGCCCTGCACCTGGGCGAAGCGCTGGAAGATGCGCTCGCGCTCGGCGGCGGGGACTCCCGGGCCGCCGTCCCGCACGGTCAGCCGCAGCTGTCCGTCCTGATGGCGCAGCGACACGTGCACCGGCGTGCCCTGGCCGTATCTCAGCGCATTGGAAATGAGGTTGCTCAGCACCTGCTCCAGCTTGAGCCGGTCGAACCGGCACGGCGCGGGGCCCTCCACGCGCACGTCCAGCTCCACCCCGGCCTGCTTCGCCTCGTCCCCGAAGCGCGCCACCAGGTCCTGCACCACCGGCGCCAGGTCGTCGCTCACCAGATCGAAGTCCAGCTTGCCCGTGCGGATGCGGCTCACGTCCAGCAGGTTGTCCAACAGCGACGTCAGCCGCTTGAGCTGCCGGTCCGCCGCGTCCAGCCGCGTCGTGACCTTCTCGGAGCCCAGGGGCTCGTGGCCCTTCGACTCGGCCATGCGCCGCAACAGGTCCACCTGCAGGCGCAGCGACGTGAGCGGCGTGCGCAGCTCGTGGCTCGCCACCGACAGGAAGTCGTCGCGCGTGCGCACCGCCTCGTGCAACGCCTCCTCCGTCTCCTTCAGCGCGGTGATGTCCAGGATGGCCCCGCGCACCACCATCACCTTGCCGTTCGCGTCGCGGATGACTCGCGACCGGCTGATGAGCCAGTGCCAGGTGTTGTCCGGCCAGTGCGTGCGGAAGGTAGAGGAGTACGACAGCACGTCGTTGTGGAAGATGGCCGTCACCTGCGCTTCCACCGCGGGACGGTCGTCCGGATGCAGCGACGCCAGGAACTGCTCGTGCGTCCACTCCGCCAGGGGCTGCGGGTAGCCGTAGAGCCGGTCATGCCCCTCCGAGCGGAACACCTGCCCGGTGACGAGGTTCGTCTCCCAGACCGCCATCTGCGCGGACTCCAGCGCCACCTGGAACCGCTCGCCCAGCTGGCGGAAGCGCTCCTCGGTGCGCGCGACCTCGGTCTCCGCGCGCTGACGGCGGGTGATGTCCGTGGCCAGCACCCACGTCTCGCCGCCCACCGGCCGCACGGACAGCTCCAGCCAGACGCCTGACGGCAGCTCCGACAGGAAGCGCGCGGGCTCGCGCGTGGTGAGCGCGTCCAGCAGCCGCTCGTGCAACGTCGTGCCGGCCAGCATCGGCTGCGCTTCCCACGGCGTCAGGCCCTGGCAGGTGCCATACGGCAGGCCCAGCAGCGACGCGGCACGGTGGTTGAGCTCATGGATGATTCCCTGCGCGTCGAGCGCCAGGAACGCCTCGGCCATCATCTCCCGCAGGACCTGCAAGCGGGTCTGCGCGGACATGCTGGCCTCGTCGGCCGGAACAGGGGGCTGATTCGCGTCATGCGGCGCGCGCGCGGCGGCCGTGCCCGGTGAGGACGCATCGTCCTTGGATGCGTGGCGAACAGGTTCGAACGGACCACCGGGGAGGGGACTCATCGGGTTTGCACGCTCCCGCACGGCCCCCGCGCCCGTCAAGCGAGCGCACAGGGCGTCCGGGCCGTCTGTCAGCTCAGCGGATCCATGAGGGGTTCAGGCATGACCCACAACTCCGTGGGCCGTGCATAGGCCTTGTCGAACGCGAAGAGGATTCCGTTCCACCGATCCCAGAAGTCCGCCCAGCTGTACTCGCACGGAGGGGAGGTGAGCGGGTTTCCGTCGCGGTCCGGCTGGGCATACGCATAGTCCGCGTACGTCCAGCGCACGGTGCCGAAGTCCGTCATCAGGAAGGGCGTCAGCATCTGGAGCACGGCCGCGCGAGACACCTCGTCGGAGGGCGAACCCGCGGGCGTGAAGACGGGCTGGGCCTGGTCGTACTGTTCGCGCCACGCGACGAAGTTGGTGCCCATGGCGACGAGCGCGTCACGGCGCGCGGGCGTGGGCGCGAGCCGGGCGTCCTCGTAGAGCGCGAACGCGGCGATGAGCAGGCTCTTCCAGGGCATGCCGGGGAAGATCAGGTCCATGCGGGTGGGGCGCGGCGAGTCCTCCGCGTGCGCGATGGCATAGGCATACGCCTGCTGCGCCTCCGCGTTGTTGGCGTCCACCAGGGTGAACTCGGTGAGCACGCGCGCGGGCGTAATGGGCCCGGTGGCGGCGGCGCGCCAGTCCAGATACAGACGCGCTGAGCCGCCGATGTCGTTGTAGATGGCGAGGTTGCCTTCGTGGAGCGTGCGCTCCAGCGTGATGACGATGGCCTCCACCTTGTCGAGCGGCGTCGCGCCCGGAGCGCTCCAGTACAGCGCGCCCATGCGCGACGCGGTGGCCAGCAGGGTGCGCACGTCCGCGAGCGCCCCGGCGTTGAGCGCGCTCGTCAGCACACTGAGGGCCGTGGCCGCGTCCACCGTCAGGCCCTGCGCGATGAGCTGGAGGGACAGGTCCTGGATCCGCAGGCGCAGCACGCCGTCCAGCCCCAGCCGGTCCAGCGCGTTCGTCAGCGACAGCGAAGGCTGAAGCCGCGCGGTGTTGATGAAGTGCCGCGCGAGCGCCGCGCTGTACATGCCCTTGCCTCCGGCCTGGGACGCATGCGGCGCGAAGGTGAACCAGTTGGGACGCACGCTGCTGGTGCCACCGGGTTGCAGCGTGGGGTCGATGATGCCGCCCAGCTCATACGCGATGCCGATGTAGCCCAGCGTGATGGTGCGGTTGTCCTCCAGCGGCGTGGGCGCGGACTGCGCCTGGGCGGAGGCAGAGGTCAGGACGAGGAGCGCGCCGAGGAGCGCGGCGGTGGAGCGGCGCACGTCGGTGCGAGAGGGAATCGCCAAGGTGGGGGTCCAGGGGTGGGGGGCTGATCGACCAAGCTAGACAGCGGCGGCGCCGGTCCAAACCCCAGCCCCCGCAGTGGGACTCATGCTGCGTTGAGTGGACGACCCTTGGGCAGCAGGCTCGCGCTGTTGACGCGCGGGGTCAGCTCCCAAGTTCCGGCAGGGCACCGGTCTTCCTGGGAAACCGGCGCCGCGGTGCTTCACGCTCCCTTCGGGGGCGCGAAGTAGGAGACGAACGGCGCCACGTCCCGGTAGCCCATGCGGCGGTAGACGGGCGCGCCGGCCTCCGTGGCATGCAGCACCGTTCGCTCCAACCCCCACGCGTGCTTCGCCTCCTCCAGCGCGCGCCGGAGCACCGTCTCCGCGGCGCTCTTGCGGCGGTGCTCCGCGAGCGTCGCCACCAGCGCGATGTAGACGATGCCGTCCACGCGCAGCGCCACAGTGCTCGTCGACGGCGCGCCGTCGTGGCAGCCGACGAAGGCCCGGCTCTCGGGGCCGAAGATGCCGGGGGCGGCCAGGGCTTCACGTCCCAGCGCCTGGGGTGTGTCGTAGCTCGCGGCGTTCACGTCCGCGACGGCGTTGTAGCCCCAGGTGTCGTTCACCGGCCGGAGGTCGAGCGGCGGCAGGGGCCGCACCGGCTCCAGCATCCGGTCCGCCACCATTCCCGACGTGGTCATCCCCGGCTTGAGCCCTCGCGTGGCGAGCAGCGCGTCCGCCTGCTCCCGCAGCCCCGGCGCCAGCCACTCCGGCGTCAGCGTGAAGGCCCACCCGTGCGGTCCCTGCGCGAAGTAGCTAGCGGCCGAGTCCACCGCGCGCATCAGCTCCGCCTCCGTCTGCGCCGGCCGGTTGAGGAACGACATGTTCATCAGCGACCACGTCACGTGACCCGCGGTGATGAACACGTCCGCACGCTCCACGACCTCTCCACGGGGTAGCCCCAGCGTCATGAGCCTCCAGGCTCCACGGAACTGCGCATGCGATTCGTCGATCTCGGCTCGGGACATGAGGCGGCTCCAGAAGGGTCCAGGAAGTAGGATTCTCCGCATTCATAGACGCTCACGTCTACGTGCGTGAGAGGAGGGGCCTTGCTAAAGCGAGTCCGCAAACCGGGTGCGAGGAGTGGGTCGCGATGACTCCAATGGAAGGGCAGTCCTGGCAGACGACCTGCCGGGTATGCGGCAGGCAGACGTGTCCGAAACCCGAGGCGGTGGCCGCCTGGATGCGCACGATGCTGGACCGCGTGCATGGCACGCAGATGCGCGGCGCGGGTCGGAGGGGACTGCGCGAGGCCCTGGCCATGGAGGGCGTGCTCATCACCACGCACCTGGAGGTGTGGTCGCGCGCGCTCGAAGGCGTGTGCCCGGACTGCATCGCGGACGTGGCTCCGGAGACGGACGAGAAGCTCCAGGATCCGGAGGCGATGCACGAGGCGGCGCTGGAGCGCTGGCGCACCTCCGCGCCGGAGTTGGTCAGCGACGCGGTGGAGTCCGCGGTGGACGACACGCTCCAGGCCGCGCGCGAAGCCGCGACCCGGAACAAGCCGACGACCTGATCAGGCCCAGAGCTCCTGCTCCAGCGTGTCGAGCAGCGCCAGCGCGGCCTCGGGCGTGGGCAGCCCCGCCTCCGTGACGAGCGCTGAATCGAGCGGCATCGCGACCTCCGCGCGCAGCAGGGCCACGGCGCGCCTCCGGGCCTCGCGCAGGGATTCCTGCTCCGGCGCGGACAGACGCGAGCGCGCCCACCGGTCGATGTCCCACGACAGGCCCGCGTGCCGCGTCTCATCCTCGGCGATGCGGACCATGGCCTCGCGCACCTCCGCGTCGCGCGCATGCAGCGCCTGGTGATGGGCCACCAGCGCGCCGTAGGTCTCGCGCACGCACCCCTCCACGGCGTTGTCCAACGCCACCTCGCTCAACGGGCGCAGGGGCACGGCCGCGACGGCGGGCGGCGGTGGCGTGGCCCCGTAACGGCGCGCGAGCCGTCCCGTCATCTCCGTGTGCATGACTTCATCCACCGCGCTCGCGAGCACCGCCTCCTGGAGTGCTGCCTCCGCGCCATGCAGGGCCAGCTCCTCACGCAGCCTCAAGAAGGCGTGGATGGACGCGGCCTCCAGGTGCGCGGTCTGCGCGAAGTGGTGCCCGAGCGCGTCCTCGCAACCTCCCGCGACCGTGCCCTCCAGCCCCACGGGCCGGCGGCCCACGGAGCATGGGCCAGAGCCCTTCTGCAGCACGTGATCCTCCACCTCGCGGAGCTCGCCGTTGGCGGACACCCTGACCACGTACTGCATCAGGTTCGAGCCCTCGCCGCAGGCGTCGCCCTTCGTGGCCACCACGTTGAAGCCCCCGCCCGGATTCCGCTTCACCGCTCCCTGCTCCAGCGTTTCGCAGCTCAGCCGGTAGCCCGCGGCGAAGGTGAGGAGCGCCGCTTCCTGCGCGGTGTCGACCGCGCCCAGCAGGTTCTGGAGCTCTTGTAGCGAAGCCCAGGTCTTCACCTCATCGCCACGCGTCGTCGCCAGGAAGTACCTCGAGCAGAGCTGGACGCAGTTGCCGGTGAAGCCGTCGCTGGAGCTCGCCTCGGCCAAGGCTGTCTGACAAGCGGACACGTCGGTGGCGCTCGCGCACGCCTCTCCGGTGGAGGCTCGGGTCTCGTAGCCCACCGGGCCCTCGCGGCCGTAGCCTGAGAGGACGCGCGACTCGACGAAGTCCACCGCGGGTTGGATGCTCAGGTCATTGATGGCGGGATCGCCCAGCGGGGTGCACTCGATGGCCGAGTAGCCCCGCAGGTCCGTGCCGCCGGTGCCACAGCCCGCCAGCACCAGTGGCGTCGCGAGCGAGGCCCGCAGCGCGCGAGAGAAGAGATGCCGCAATCGGTTCGTGTTCATGGATGCCTGCTCCCGTGGGACGAGGTGTCCCGCGAGCAGAGCAACTGCGATGCCATCGCAGTGCTCCCTCTGGGAGCCACCATCCCGCGAGCGTGTCCGTGTGCTCGGAAAGCTGAGGCGTCTTCAGAAAGCTGAGGCCCTAGAACGACTCCTTGAACGGCCGCAGGTCCACTTCCTGGGTCCACGCGGAACGGTGCTGCCGGTGCAGCTGCCAGTACGTCTCCGCGATGGCGTCGATGTGGAGCAGCCCGTCCTCGCCCAGCGCCTTCACCCGCTCCGGGGCCAGCGTGTGCAGGCGTTCACCATCGATGCCGCCGTCGATGAGCACGTGGGCCACGTGCAGGCCCTGCGGACCGAACTCGCGCGCCATGCCCTGGGAGATCATCCGCAGGCCCGCCTTCGCGGCGGCGAAGTGCGTGAAGCCCGCGCGGCCTCGGAGGCTGGCGGATGCGCCGGTGAAGATGACGGTGCCCCGGCCCAGGGGCACCAGCCGCCGGGCCGCCTCGCGTCCAACGAGGAACCCGCCGAAACAGCCCACCCGCCAGAAGTCCTCGAACGTCGCGGCGTCCAGGTCGCGGAAGGGGACCTGCCGGTTGTTGCCGGCGTTGAACACGACCAGGTCCACGGGGGCGAAGCCCGCTCCCGGAGCCAGGGCCCGGTCGAACAGCCGCGCGACGTCCTCCTCCCGCGTCGCGTCCGCGACCACCGCCTCGCCACTGCCACCGGAGGCCGTGAGCCCCGCGACCACCCGGTCCAACTTCTCCCGCGTGCGCCCCGCGACGAGCACGTGGTGGCCTTCCGAGGCGAACTTCCGGCACAGGGCCGCGCCCAGGCCCTGTTCAGCGCCAACGCCCACCACGACCGCGGTGGGCTTGAGGGAGGAGGTCATCGAGAGCAGCTCCGGGATAGAGGACCGTCGCCCGTATCAGACCCGCTCGGACGTGCGGAACAAGGGCGCACCCAGCGCCGCGCCGTTGACGCCACCGTCAACGAACAGATCCTGCCCGCTCACGTAGGACGCATCGTCGGATGCGAGGAAGAGCACCGTCCGCGCGATCTCCTCCGGCCTGCCCATGCGCCCCATGGGAATGGTGGCGGACATGCCGCGCTCCATCTTCGCGAAGGCCTCCGGCGTGGGCGCGTTCTTCTCCCAGATGGGCGTGTTCGTCGCGCCAGGAGACACGACGTTGACGCGGATGCCCTTGGGGGCGAGCTCCGCCGCCAGCACGCTTCCCATCGCCTTCAGCGCGCCCTTGCTCGCGGCATAGGCGGAGTACCCGGGCATCCCCAGCTCGCTGTGCACCGAGCTGGTGAGGATGATCGACGCGCCGGGCTTCAGGTGCGCCGCCGCGGCCTGCACCGTGAAGAACACGCCGGTGACGTTGGTCTGGAGCACGGACGTGAACGCTTCCTGCGACGTCTTGCCCACGGGCGTCTGCGCCGCGACACCCGCGTTGGCGAACACGATGTCCAGCCCGCCAAAGCGCTCCACCGTCGCCGCCACCGCATGCTCCAGCGCGGCCGGATCCGTGGCGTCCGCCTGCACCGCCAGCACGTTCGCGCCCAGCTCCTTCACCGCCGCGTCCAGCGTCTCCCGGTTGCGCCCGGTGATGGCCACCCGCGCCCCCTCCGCCACGAACAGCCGCGCCGTCGCCAGCCCGATGCCACTGTTACCGCCCGTGATCAGCGCCGTCTTTCCCTTGAGCCGCATCTGACTGCCTCCGGTGTGAGTGGTTTCATGATGAAACCAATTGCCGGATGAATAAAAGCCCCGGTTTCGTTATGCAACCAGTTGTGGAGCGACCCTCTGGAAGGAGGCGGTGGTGAAGCGGACGAGCATGGAAGGGGCGGTGTGCCCGGTGGCCCGGTCCCTGGACGTCATCGGGGACTGGTGGTCGCTGCTCATCGTGCGCGATGCGCAGTACGGCCTGCGCCGCTTCGGCGAGTTCCAGAAGAGCCTGGGCGTGGCGAAGAACATCCTGGCCCAGCGACTGAAGCACCTGGTGGACCACGGCATCCTCGAAACCCAGCCGGCGTCCGACGGCAGCGCCTGGCAGGAGTACGTGCTGACGGAGAAGGGGCGGAGCCTCTTTCCCATCCTGGTCGCGCTGGGTCAGTGGGGGCAGCAGCACTGCTTCGAGGCGGGAGAGCCCCGGACGCGAGTGCTCGACAAGGCGCACGGGCAGCCGGTGAAGCCGCTGGAAGTTCGCGCCGCGGACGGCAGGGTGCTGACGGTCCAGGACGTGCGCCTGGATCGGCCGGCCACACAAGGCTAGCGCCACCCGGAGCCGGGCTGGTTAGGGTGTGCCCATGACGCGCCCTGCATCGGATTCGTGGTCACTGCCCTGGATGGGGCTGGGGCTGAGCAGCAACCTGAGCGCCTCGGACGTGCCGCATCCGTACCGGTTGCTTGACGCCTCGCCTGGTCTCTTCGACTTCGTGGAGTACAGCGCGCCCATCGCGCTGGAGGAGGCGAGGGCCCAGGCCACGCTCTTCCCGGAGATGTGGCGCCGCCGCTCGGACGTGCCGGTCCTCTTCCATCCGGTGCACCTGAACCTGTGGGGCCCGGAGCTGGAGCCCGCGTCGGCGCTCGCGGAGCTGGACGCGCACGCGCGCGCGGTGGGCAGTCCGTGGGTGGGCAACGACGTGGGCTGGTGGCACGCGGGCGGCCAGCCCTTCCCGGGCTACCTCTACGTCACGCCGCCGTTCAACGACGCGGGCGTGCGGGACAGCGCGGCGCACGCGCTCCACATCCAGGCGGGCTTGAGCGTCCCGCTGGTGATTGAAAACCCCGCCGTGCTCGCCACGCGCGGCGGACTGCACGCGCTGGACTTCATGGCGAAGCTGCACGCGCGCACGGGCCTGCCGCTGCTCCTGGACCTGGGCCACCTCTTCAGCCATCAGCTGTCCGCGGGCCTGCCCCTGCGCACAGGCCTGGATGGCTTCCCGTTGGATCAGGTCGTGGAGCTCCACATCGCCGGCGGAGTGGTGACTCGCAGGGGAGGGCGGACCTTCTACGTGGATGACCACACGCAGCCCGTGCGCGAGGAGCTGTTCGAACTGCTGGCGGAGGTGCTCCCGCGCTGCCCGCGCCTGCGCGCCGTCACCTTCGAGGGCGACGGCCATCCGCCAGAGGTGGCGCTCGCGTCACTGCGGCGGCTGCGCGCGCTCGTCCCGAAGGAGTCCCGCGCTCCCATCGACATCCCCGCGTCGCGCGAGCCCGTGCCCGCCCTCACTGGGGACAGCCGCCCGTGGGCGCTGTTCGACGCGGGCCACGGCGTCACGCCGGCCACGGAGGACGAGGACCCCGAGGGCACGCGCGCGGACCGGGACTTCCGACTGGCGGTGGTGGCGGAGCAACTGGACAAGGACTGGCCCCTCACGCGCCTGCTGCTCGCGGCGACGCCCGAGGGGCTGGAGTCCTTCACCCGCTCGCGAGAGTACCGAGGCCTCTTCGATGGGCTGGGCAAGTCCCTGTCCCACGCGTTCGCGTCCTGGGCGCGCAAGCGCGTGATGGCCGCACCGTCGGACGGCGTGGCCGCCGCGCTGTCCCTGGAGATGATGCTGCCGCACGCCTTCCTCCAGACGCCGCCCGCCCCAGCCCCGGGCCAGGTGGCGCTGACCGAGGACGTCCGCCTGGGCTCCTTCCCCGCCGACCTGACGGAGCTGGTGTTCGCCACACGGGCGTTGCGGCGGCATCTCACCGGCCGTGCGTGGGCCTGCGGGGCGCTGGAGGTGTCCGGCCTGGAGGCGCTGGCGCAGGTGGCGGCCCGGCCGGGTCCGGGCCCGTGGCGCTTCGCCATCCGCCGCAAGGCCATCGGCTTCGAGGTCCTGACGCTGCCCCCGGAGGTAGCCGCGGGGCTCCACGGGCTCGCGGATGGGCCGCTTCCGGTGGAGGCCCTGCCCGGATGGCTGCTCGCGGAAGGGCAGGCACGCGGGCTCTTGCGGCGGGCATAAGGGCGGACACATGTCGGCCGGTCAACGGATCCTTGCGCCCACCTGTCTGGTGGGGTAGTGCCCGCCGCATGTCGTCACCCCTCGTCGTTGGCATCGCAGGCGGCACCGCGTCCGGCAAGACCACGGTGGCCCGCAAGGTGCGTGAGGCTCTCGCCGACTGCCGGGTCGCCTTCATTGATCAGGATTCGTACTACCGGGACCTGAAGGACATGTCCCTGGTGGACCGGCGGGAGGTGAACTTCGACCATCCCGACGCGTTCGACACGGAGCTGCTGGTCAGTCACCTGCGTGCGCTCAAGCAGGGCCAGGCCATCCAGAAGCCCGTCTACGACTTCGTCACGTCCGGACGTCAGCCGCACACGCACCGCGTGGACCCCGGGGACATCGTCCTCATCGAGGGCATCCTCGTGCTGCACATGAAGGAAGTGCGCGACGAGATGGACGTGAAGATCTACGTCGACGCGGACGACGACCTGCGCATCCTTCGCCGCCTCACCCGCGACATCAAGGACCGCGGCCGCGACTTCGACCACGTGGTGGGCCAGTACCTGCGCCACGTGCGCCCCATGCACATGGGCTTCGTGGAGCCGTCCAAGCACCACGCGGACATCATCATCCCGCACGGCGGCAACAACGACATCGCCATCGGGATGCTCGTGGGCGCGCTCCGGGCGCGGCTCGCCTCGCAGCACCAGTCGCAGCGCTAGCTAGCCGCGCAGCCAGCGCAGGAAGTCCTGCACCGGCCCCTTCAGCCGGTGCGCGTCCGACAGCAGGGTGCCGTGGTCTCCAGGCCCCTGCAGCTCCACGAACCGCGCCTGCACCCCCGCCGCCGTCAGCTGGTGGTAGGTGTCCCGCACGCGGCCCGCCGGAGCCAGCGCGTCCGTCGCGCCCGCGAGCAGCAGCACCCGCGCGTGGATCTTCGAGAACGTCTCCGTCAGGTCGCAGCCCGCGTACGCGGAGCAGAGCATTGACCACGCGATCGGATCGAATGTGTCCGCGAATGACGCGGCCTCCGCCTCCAGCGCCGCCAGCGCCGCCGCGCTGTCCGGATACGCGCTGCCCAGGTGGTCGCGGCCGTAGAGCAGCTTGAGGTAGTCCATGCGAAGCCGCGCCAGCGTCCGGTTCGGGGCGCGCTCGCGCAGGGGCGGGGTGTCCTCGTTGTCAGGCGCCATGCGCAGCACCTGCGACGTGAGGCCCAGCTTCTCGCGCAGCCCTTCCGGCAGCGCCCGCGCCGCGCCCAGCACCACCACGCCGTCCGCCAGCTCCGGGAACAGCGCGGCCAGCCGCAGCGCCACCAGCCCGCCCAGGCCAATCCCCACCACCGCCCGGACGCGCGTGAGCCCCAGGGCCCGCAGCAGCGCGGACACGCCGCGCGCCATGTCCAGCACGGTGAGCGGCGGCAGGGCCGCGCCCCAGGGCCTCCCGCTGTGCGGATCCGGCGTCAGCGGCGACGTGGAACCGAACGGGCTGCCCAGGAGGTTGGGCACGATGACTGGCGTCACGTCCGGATCCAGCGCCTTGCCCGGACCGATCAGCTCCCGCCCCCAGCCCGAAGGTTGGTACGCACCGTTCACTTCCGTGCTCAACGCCTGGTGGGAATGGGACAGGTCGTGCAGCACCACCACCGCTTTGCCATCCGACGGTTTCCCGTAGGCCTGCCAGGCAATCTGGGGGCTTCCCAGCAGGTCCCCTTCCTCCAGAGGAAGGGGCACGGTGAACAGTTGGATTCCCTCGGCCTGGGGCACGATGATGCGGCTCATATCATTGCCTGCCCGAACGCACAGGAGCCTGTCGCTTGAAGCGCTACTTCGGAATCATCGTTGTCATCGCCCTGGTGATCGTCGCCGCCGTGGCGAGTCACCGCACCGCCTCCGCGCGGGCCACCGAGGCGGAGCGGGACGCGGACTATCGCCGCATCCAGTCCGTCTACATGGAGCGCGTGGGCTGGATGCGCTCCAACCCGGATGAGGCTTCCTACAAGGACGAGCTGAAGTCCTTCTTCAAGGGCTACTTCGACGATGTCGACGCGCACCTGGACCGCTTTGGCGGAAACAAGAAGTTCGACAGCTATCTGGCGGAGCTGGATCAGCGCGCGGAGGCGGGGGGCGAAAAGAAGGACAACCGCGCGGGAGACCGCAAGGCCTTCTACGAGTACGCGCGCAAGCAGTTCGACTCCCTGCGGGAGGGCCGCTACCGCCCGGTGTTGTCCGCCACGGACAAGGGCATGCGCCTGGACGTGGTGTCCAACGACGTGGTGATGGTGATGGGCAAGCCGCAGATCCGCCTGCAGCTGGTGCTCTGGGGCGCGCAGCGCGTGGAGAAGGACGAGGGCAAGGTGAAGAAGATGGTCACCAGCGCTTCGTTCGACACGGTGTGGAAGCTCACGGACGCGAAGGGCAAGCTGCTGGGCGAGATGCGCGGCGCCGACCCGTCGATGAAGATCGACTACCCCGAGCGCCTCATCGCCGGGTTCCCTCCGCAGATGGTGCTGGGCCACTACGACCTGGACCTGCTGCCCGCGGAGGTGGCGAAGCTGGAGATGACCATCAACGTCGCCTCGCACGCGGCGTCCGGTGGCAACGCCAACGCCACCTACGCGTGGAAGCTGGACGTGCCGTCGGAGTGGAAGCTGGGTGCCAACGAGACTTGGGAAGGCGCCACGCAGGAGGAGCGGCCGGAGGAGGACATCGACCCGGCCAAGGCCTCGGCGAAGAAGGGCGAGTAGCCCTTCGTTTCAGGTTCAGGGCGAGTCACGGACAGGCCGCACTTCGTCACTTCACGACGGCGAAGTGCGACCCCAGCCGGTACGCGGACAGCGTGCCGGCGTCGTCCAGGAAGTACAGGTTGAGGCGCACGTCGGCCTGGAGCGCGACGAGCCCCACCCCCGCGCGCACCTCCGCGAGCACCTGACCGCCGCGAGGATCCACCGCGCGCACCACCTCTCCCGCGATGAGCGTCACGTCGCGGGCGGTGCGCGCCGGCAGCGCGGTGATCAGCGGCTCGCCGGCCGCTCCCACCCGCCAGTCCACCTGCCCGGACAAGGCCACGCGAGCGGCCGCCCCGGACGCGCTCGTCACCACCACCGCACGAGGCAGCGGCGCCAGCGCATAGGGCCCCGGGCCCAGGTGCAGCGCGCGCTCCCAGACCTTGCGTCCACGCGCGTCCAGGCACACCAGGAACCCGTCCTGGTCGCGCATCCCGGCCAGGAGCACCCGCTGGCCCACCGGCAGCGGCGTGGAGGGCAGGATGAGGTCCGGCTCGAACGTCCACTGCGTCTCGCCGGTGTGCGCGTCCGCCAGCAGCAGCGCGTGATGCGAGCCGCGCCCCAGGAGCGCCAGGAAGCGCCGGCCCCACGCCACCGGAGGCCCATGGAAGGGAAGGGGCGAGCGCAGCCGGTAGCGCACCTGACCGTCCTCCAGGTCCAGGCCGTACAGGTAGCCCGAGTCCGTGGACAGGAGCGCCCGGTGTCCCTGCGTGGCCATCCACCCTCGCTGCGTGCGCGGAGGGGCCAGGCGCCACACCTCGCGGCCCGTGGCCTCCGCGAAGGCCACCGCCGTGCGGTCCTCCGACAGCGTCAGCAGCAGCCCGTCCTGGCGCAGCAGCAGCGGCCCCAGCGGGATGCCGTCATGGTCGTGCAGCCACCGCGCGCCCGAGCCCCGGCCGGTGAAGCCGTACACGCGCGTGTCGTCCGCCGCCACCGCGTGGCCATCCGCGGACGCCGCCACGCCCAGCGACGCGGCCCGCCGCCACAGCAGCGCGCCGTCCTTGCGTGAGAACGCGCCCGCCAGCCCCGGGGCGCAGTACACCGGCCCGTGCCGTCCCAGGAGCAGCCGCGCCTCTTCCGGCTCCTCCAGCCCGCGCTGCTCCCACAGCTTCTCGAAGCGCAGGCGCCGCAGCTTCCCGGGCACCTTCAGCGGACGGGATTCGCCGCGCGCAGGGGGACTCTTGCGCTCGCGCGCCTCGCCCTCGGCCTCGGGTGGCTTGTGCGCGCCTCGCAGGTGGGACAGCCCCTCGCGGCAACGCTCCGCCACCTCCACCAGGTACGGGTTGGAGACCTGGACCCGGTGCGCCTCCGCGAACGCCAGTCCCAGCGCCTCCCCCAACTGGAAGAGGGCGGACAGCAGCGCCTCGGGCTCCAGCTCGAACCACGTGCCGGTGGGCCCCAGCTTCGCCCGCCGTCCGGGCAGGTCCAGCGTCAGGCGGGGACGCACGCCCGCGGGCTCGAACTCGAAGCGGGCCTCGCCCAGCTCCACGGCCCGCGCCAGCTCCACGGCCTGCCGGGACAGCTCCAGCACCGTGAGGAACGGCGGCCCCGGCGCACGCCACGCCTGCGGCCGTCCCGGCAGCGCCAGCCACACCTCACCCGCGCCCAGGAGCGGCGCCAGCGCCCCGGAGGGGCCCTTCGACGGCGCCTCGCGCGAGGCGGGGGAGATGTCCTTCAGCTCGAAGCCGAAGCCCGGCACGGAGACGGGCTCAATCCGCAGCGGGGTGGGGGGAACGGGCTTTTCTTCCGCATGCGGGGCGGCCTTGCCCAGGCCCTGGAGCGCCTCGCCCAGCTTCCGGGCGGCCGTGGCGGACAGGGCCTTGGGCGCGAGCTTCGTCACGTCCTGGAGGAATCTCTGGCCGCTTTGGCGGGTGGCCTTCGTCAGCTCCTCGGCGTCCACCCGGATGGGCGGGCGCAGCAAATGGGCGGGGCGGGCGAGACTCGCCACCGAAAGTTCGATGTCCGGCCCGACGCGCCGCAACACCAACTCCAGGTGCGCCTCCGTCAGCGAAACCTGCGCCAGCCGCCGCCTCCCCGCGTGCAGGGCCGCGACCGCCTCCACCAGAGCGGGGACGACCTCCGTCAGGGGCTCCTCCACCGCCCCGGACAGCAGGTTCACGCCGTCGAGCTCCAGCGCGATGGAATCGAGCGGGGAAGCCGACGGTTCGCGCTTCCAATGGTGGCCGATGCGAAGACGGGTCATTGACGTTCGTTGACAAGCCAGTTTAGCGATGGCTAGCATCCGCCGCCCATACGGACCTACATTTTTGTAACCGTTCGGAATTCTTGGGGAATACTCGATGACATTTTACGAGGCCGCGCTCCGTGTACTGGAGAGCGAAGGTCGCCCCCTGCATTTCCTTGAGATCACGGAGAAGTCCATCCAGCTGAGCCTGCTGTCCCACATCGGTAAGACGCCGGAAGTGACGATGCTGTCGCGACTGGCCGCGATGGCGCGACGGACGCGGGATCGAAAGGTGATTGTCACCGCGAAGGATACCTTCGCGCTGACGGACTGGTCGCTCTCCGAGGACGTCGAGGCACTTGCACAGACGGGCGTGATGGAGCCGCATCCGGAGGAGGAGTTGCCTCCGTTGCGGCCGGTGGAGCGTCACCCGGAGCCCCGCACGGACAACGTCCGCGCGTCGGGTCGTGGCACGGAGCGCAAGCGCCGCCGTGACGAGGGTGAAGAGGAGCGGGGTGGACGCCGCAAGCGCTTCCCGCCACTGCCGGAGGTGGTGTTCGAGATCCTCAGCGAGGCGGAAGCCGGACTGCGCACGGATCAGCTCATCGAGCGCGCCAAGGCCAAGGAGCTGTGCGCCGAGGAGACCACGGTGGAGGCGGTGCTCACCGCCCTGCTGGAGGACAACCAGCGCCGCATCGACGCGGGCCGCCGGCCCCAGTACGCCTTCAACCAGGAGACCGGAGAGGTGTCCCTGGAGCGCGCGGGCGCGCCGAGCGAGGCGCCGCCCCTGGAGCTCCAGGCCGCCTTCGCGCAGGCCCTGGGCATCCCGCTGGAGGGGGGCCGCCCGGTGCTGGGCAAGCCCGCCGCCGCCGGGGAGCCCCTGGTGGACGAGGCCCTCATCACCACCGCGCGCACGGCCCTCAAGGACGCGCGCCGGGCGGTGGCTCGCGGGCTGCGCAAGCGCCTGGGCGACGCGGACGTGGGCACCTTCGAGAAGTCCGTGGTGAAGATGATGCACGGGCTGGGCTTCCGCGAGCTGAAGGTCGCCAAGCGCTCCAAGGAAGGCCCCCTGCTCACCGCGCGCAAGCGCGAGGGCAGCGTGGAGCTGCGCTACGCGGTCCGCATGCTCAAGGGCATGCCGGGCATCGATCGCAAGACGGTGCAGGAGCTGCGGCGCGACCTGGGCCACTACTCGGCGCAGGTGGGCCTGCTGGTGAGCGCGGGCGAGGTGCGCGGCGACGCGCGCTCGGAAGCGCAGGCCACTGGCTCGCTGGTGATGCTGTGGTGCGGAGACGCCCTGGGTGAGAAGTTCCTGGAGGCGAAGACGGCCGTCACCGTCACCCAGGTCGAGCTGTACGACATCGACGAGCGCTTCTTCGAGGCCGCGAAGCTGGACGCCGAGGAGGCCCAGCGCCGCCGTGAGGAGCGCAAGAGCGAGAAGCAGGCCCGCGAGGAGGGCGAGGGCGGTGGCGAGGCCGAGGTCGCCGCCACCACCGAAAAGCCGGAGCGCGCGGAGCGTCCCGAGCGGAGCGACCGTTCGGAGCGTTCCGAGCGCCGCCGCGACCGTCAGCGCGAACGGGCCGAGGCCCGCGACTCTGCCCAGACCGGCGCCGAGGGCTCCGAGGCCAAGGCCTCTCCGGTGGCCCCCGCGCCGCCGGCCGCCGCGGGGTTCACGCCCGCGTCGGAAGAGGACGAGTCCGAGGAGGGCGACGACGAGGGTGAGGACGAGGACCTGGAGGCCGCCAGCGCCTTCGTGGGTGGAGGCAAGGAGGGCGCCGAGGCCGGTGCCGCCGAGGGCAGCGCCTCCGAGCGCAAGCGCCGCCGCCGTCGTCGCCGGGGCCGTCGCGGCCGTGGCACGCGCGGAGCGGAGGGCACGCCCGCGGGTGAAGCCGACGCTCCCGCCGGTGAGGCCTCCAGCGCGGATCAGTCCGATGCCACCACGGTGGCAGCGGTCGCCGCCGGTGAGGGCACTGAGTCCTCGGGTGGCATCGCCGCGCCGTCTCCGGGTGGCAGCGTCACCGGTGAGTCGGTCGCGCTCGCGGGCGAGGCACTGCCCGTGATGAGGGAGGTCAGCCCCGCGAACGGGGAGGCCGCCGCCACGCCGCCCGTCGTGGGCAACGCCTGGCAGGCGGGCGAAGCAGTGCAGGCTTCTCCGGAGTCCGACGAAGCCGCGCGGGCCCGGGCCGAAGCCGCGAGTGATGCGTCCGATGCGGTGACCCCGGTCGCCGCGCAGGCGCTGCCTCCGGAAGAGGCTCCCTCCGAAGCGTCCTCGCAGCCCGCGGAAGTCCGCGAGGTGCACGAGGCGCCGGTGGCCCCTGGGACGGACGGCTCGTCCGAGGGCAACAAGGAAGGCTGATCCCCCGCACGGAATCGGGTGCGGTGGACGCGGGAGTGTTAGCCTGTGGGGGCCATGAAGCCGGCCCTGCTGCTAACCTCCTGCGTGCTGTTTTTCGGGGCCTGCCGCTCGCAGGCCCCGCGCTATCCGGTGGCGCCGGTGGAGCTCTCCGGGACCACCCTGCGGGACAACGCTCTCCTGGGTTTCGGCCCGGAAGGCGTGCGGGACCTGTTCGATGACGCGCTGGAGTCCTCCGGCCGCTTCGAGCTGGTGGCCGACGAGTCTCCCAAGAAGGCCCGCCCCTGGCGGCTGTCGCTGGACGTGCCCTTCACCCGCGAGGTGTTGAAGGACGGCAACCCGCACAGCTTCGCGGAGGTGGGCGTCAACCTTTCCCTGGAGCGCTTTGGCGGCAACACGCCCCAGCGCTACGAGGTCGTGGGCCTGGGCGAGGCGGCGGTGGAGGTGGACTCGACGGACGGGCGGCGGGCCGCGATGCGCAGCGCACTGGAGAACGTGCTGCGGCAGGTGACGGAGTCCGCGGTGCTTCAGCTCTCCGCGCTGGACCGCACGGACGAGGCGCTGGTGGCGGACCTCCAGGCCACCGATTCGCGCATCCGCGAGTTCGCCCTGCGGACGCTGGCCGAGCGCAAGCACCCGTCCGCCGCGCCGCTCCTGATTGAGCGCCTCAAGGACACCAGCGACGCGGAGCAGGTGCGCCGCACCATTGGCGCGCTGGCGGAGATGAAGGCGAAGAGCGCGGTGCCGGCGCTCATCGACCTGGCGCGCGGCCGCGACTCGGGCTTCCTGCAGGAAATCGTCTTCGCGGTGGGCGAGATTGGCGGCCCGGAGGCGGAGGCGTACCTGTACACGGTGGCCCAGGGCCACGACACGCCGTCGGTCCAGGCCGCCGCGCAGCAGGCGCTGGACACGCTCTACGCATCACGCAACCACGCAACCGCGGAGGCGCGTGGCCAGGGCCACGCGGACCCCTAGCGCATGATGAAGCAATCGCTGTCGATGGTGGGGGGCCTGACCCTCCTGGCCTCCACGCTCGTCGGTTCCGGCTGTGCGAAGCGCGTCGAGTCGGACACGCGCCCCTCGCCCGAGTCCATCGGCCAGTTCTACCCGCTGGCCGTGGGCAACGCATGGACGTACCGGATTGACGGGCGCGACGACAAACCCGTCACGGTGGAGATCGTCAAGGAGCAGGACGGCTACTTCGTGGACAACCAGGGCGGCCAGCTCACGGTGGACGCCTTCGGCCTGCGCGACCCCAAGCGCTACCTGCTGCGTGGCCCGCTGGAGGCCGGGCGCGGCTGGAACAACGTCGTGTCCGTGTCCTCCACGGAGCGCTACCAATTGGTGCAGGTGGGCTTCGCCTGCAAGGTGCCCGCGGGTTCGTTCTCCAACTGCGTCAGCGTGGAGGGCCGCAACAAGGTGGATGGGCAGACGACGCTCGTGAACACGATGACCTTCGCCGCGGGCGTGGGCCTGGTCCGCGTGGACGTGGCCACGGAGCACGAGGGCAAGCGCGTGCCGCAGACGGAGCTGGAGCTCATCTCCTACAAGGCGGATGGCGCCAGCCCCGCGGCCACCCCCGCCG
>NZ_RAWR01000097.1:0-35768 GCF_003986945.1 Corallococcus sp. AB018
CTTCCACCACGATGGGGGACTGGCCGGAGCGCTGCCGGTTCTCGTCCTCCAGGGAGTAGAAGAGCTGGATCTGCGAGCCGCCCTTCATGACGAGCTCGCCCTTCTGGTTCTCCGCCCAGAGGTCGATTTCGACGAAGTACCGGCCGCCGGAGCCGTGGCGGTCGCTCACGCGGCCCTTGCAGACCACGGTGTCGCCCGGCCACACCATCTTGATGAAGCGGACGTTGTAGCGCCGCAGCTGGCCGCCCCGGGCCCAGTCGCTGATGAGCTGGCCCAACATGCCCATGACGAGCATGCCGGGGGCGTAGACGGACGGCATGCCCACGCTCTTGGCGTAGAGCTCGTCCACGTGCACGGGGTTGTAGTCGCCGGAGGCGCCCGCGTAGCGCGACAGCTGGACGCGGTCCACCGGGGCCTTGGCCAACGCCGGCAGCTCGTCACCGACGCGGATGGATTCGAAGTAGAGCTTGCGCGCGGGCATCAGGCGTTCTCCTTGGCGGCACGCACCACGAGGGTCCGGCGGGCGCGGAAGACGAGGTTGCCCTCTTCGTCCCGGCCTTCGTCCTCGATGACCGCGATGTCCATCTTGCCGGACATGCCCGGCCGCTCGAAGACGTCCGACACGCGGGTGGACACGTAGATGCGGTCCCCCGCGAAGATGGGCCGCTCGTAGTCAAAGCCCTGTTCGGCGTGCAGCAGGCTCTTGATGCCCACCCCCAACAGCTCCCGGAGGTCCGCGGCGGAATGGAACGACGCGGGGAACGTGGGCGGCGCGACGATGGTGGGGTAGCCCGAGGCCCGGGCGTACTCCTCATCGTAGTAGATGGGATTGTAGTCGCCGATTGCCTCGGCGAAGCGCCGGATGGCGCCCTTCTCCACCTCGTTGAGCGTCGGCGGCGAGGCGCGGCCAATCGCGTTCTTGTCCAGCATTTCCCTCTCCTGATGAACCTTCAGCGACCTGACGGAAGCTCGAGCACCGTCAGGAGCCCGGCCTCCGCGGCCGTCAAACGTGGCGCGGCATTCACCAGCGCGTTCGCGGTGGCCCGGTCGCCCGCCACTCCCCCCGGTATCTCAAGCACCAGCCTGGGGTCCGCGTCGATCTCGATGCGATCCCGTGGGTTGTCCGCCCCTACCGCGATGGTCAGCTCCAGGCGGACCCGCTCCTGCCCCTCCTCCAAACCCACCACGGACTGGAACATGCCCGCGACGCGGCCTTTCTTCACGACAAATGCGCCGCCGGTGATGTCCTCCTCGGCGAACACGGGCGCGACCTCCTCCTCGAAGTCGTCACAGTCCAACCCCAGCCCCACCGCCGCCAGCGCCGCGGACTCCACCAGCCCCACGTGGCCCAGCTCCTCGCGGTCCACCAGGTCGAAGAACTCCTCCTCCGTCAGGCCCGCGCCCACCTTGCGCTGCAGGGCCTCACGGCGCGTGCGCGCGTCCACCACGCGGCTGGCCAGCACCTTGCGCACGGGGCCGCACACCTGACCAGCGGTGGCCACCAAGCGGTCCAGGACGAAGCCTGGGTTCACGCCCGTACCCACGATGGCGACGCCCGCCTTCTCCGCGGCGCGCTCCAGCTTCTCCGCCAGCTCCGGGTACTTGAGGTGCGGGAACGCCAGCTCCTCGCAGGTGCTGGCCACCGGCAGGCCCAGCTTCAGCGCGTCCAGCAGCTGGTCCATCACCTGGGAGAGCCGCGAGCTGGTGGCGTGCAGCACCACCACGCCCTTGCGGCGCCCCACGGCGCGCTCCAGCGAGTCCGCGACCTTGAAGCGCGGCCCGGCCAGCCCCAGCACGTCGCCCAGGGGACGACCCACCAGGGAGGGCTGCGAGTCCACCGCGCCCATCAACTCCACTTCGGTGGACGACAGGGCTGCCCTGGCAATCTCCTGCCCGATAAACCCCAGCCCCATCACCACCACCGGCACCGGCCCATCAGGGGCTCTAGCCATCGGAGATTGCTCCCGAATTCCAAGGGGTTACAGCCATTTACGTTGGGTAGGCGGCCACCATAGAACACGGCTCGACGGGCAGGCAAGCAGGACGTGGAATCCAGCGACCACCGGTTTCAGGGAAACCTCAAGAATTCCAGTAGTTTGGCGGTACTGGAAAGCTTGGGGGGGCCTGTCTGGCCGTCTGTGGACCGGCTATAAGAGTCTGAGAAAAACGCAGCCCACTCGCTCGGAGCGTATCAGCCCATGGCCCGAATCCTCGTGGTGGACGACGACGTGCTCATCCTCGCCGCGCTGTCCCGGATCCTCCAGGCGGAGGGTTACGAGGTCGTGACACACAGCGACCCGGTGGTGGCGGCGCGGGAGCAGGGATTCGACGTCGTCCTCACGGACTTCATGATGCCGTACCTCAACGGCATCGAGCTGTTGTCAGCGCTCCGGGAGAAGAACCCTCGCGCGGTGCGGCTGATGCTGACGGCGGCGGCGGACTTCAAGACGGCGTCGGAGGCGGTGAACCGGGGCGAGGTCTTCCGGCTCCTGGGCAAGCCGTGGTCGCTGAGCGACCTGACCAGCAGCATCCGGCAGGCCTTCGAGCACCACCGGCTGGTGGCCACCAACGAGCGGCTGACACGCGAGGTCGCGGAGAAGAACGCGGAGCTCCTGGCCATCAACGAGGGACTGGAGCGCCGGGTCATCGAGCGCACCACGGGGCTTCTGGACGGGCTCATCAGCGCGCTGGACTACCGCGACACGGAGACGCAGTGGCACTCGCGGCGCGTGTCGCTGTACGCGCGGCGGCTGGCGCAGGAGATCGGCCTCACCGGACCGGCGCTGGACGTGGTGGAGCAGGGCGCGCTCCTGCACGACATCGGGAAGATTGGCGTGCGGGACTCCATCCTGCTCAAGCCCGGGCCGCTCACGCCGGAGGAATGGGTGGAGATGAAGCTGCACCCGGAGTTCGGCTACCGGATGCTGGCGAAGATGCCCTACCTGCACGAGGCGGCGCTCATCGTCCTGCAGCACCAGGAGCGCTGGGACGGCAAGGGCTACCCGCTGGGGCTCAAGGGCGAGGAGATCGTCATCGGGGCGCGCATCTTCTGCCTCGTGGACACGCTGGACGCCATCACCTCCGACCGGCCCTATCGCAAGGGGCGCCCCATGAGCGTGGCGCGCGACGAGGTCCGCCGCTGCGCTGGCACGCAGTTCGACCCGATGCTCGCGGAGGCGTTCCTCGGCCTGCCGGAGACGGAGTGGGCCCGCATCCGCCGTGAGGTGGAGACGATGGAGGAAGCGGAGAGCCACCGCTGGACGGGCGCGAACCTCAACGCACAGGGCGAGCCGGTGCCCGCGCGCGCCGCCGGGGCCTGACGCGCGAGGGTCCTGCTTCAGGGGGCGCGGGTGCCGACGATGACATCGTCGATGATCGTGCCCTCCAGCAGCGCGTCCACCACGTCCATGCCTTGAATCACTTCACCAAAGGCCGTGTAGCGGCCGTCCAGGTGCGGCTGCGGTGAGTGGGTGAAGAAGAACTGGCTGCCGCCAGTGTCCTTGCCCGACAGCGCCATCCCCACGGTGCCTCGCGCATACGGGCGGCGCGTCATCTCGCAGCGGATGGAATAGCCAGGCCCACCCTCCCCGTCTCCGCGCGGGTCTCCGCCCTGCGCGACGAAGTCCGGCACCACGCGGTGGAAGGTGATGCCCCGGAAGTAGCCCTGCTTCGCGAGCGCCATCAGGTTGCCGCCCGTAAGCGGCGCATCCGGATCCAACAGGACGGTGATGTCGCCCTTGCGCGTGCGCAGCGTGAGCGTCGTGCCCGGGGGCGCGGCCGGCGGACGGTACGTCTCCGGAGGCAATTCCACGCGGGCGGAGTGGACCGGCGCTCCCGTGAGCGTGGTGAGGGACTCGGCCGCGATCCGGCGCACGTTGGCGTGTGGATGGGTCAGCCATTCGCGCAGGCGGGGTTCCGCCGCGCGGCCCTTCAACACGACGAGCGCGCCGGCCACCGCCTCCGCCAGGTCCGGCTCCTTGGGGACGCGGTCGGCCAGGGCCTCCAGCGCGGGCAGGGCTTCGGTGTCCTTCAGCTTGCCGGCGGCGGACGCGGCCAGTCCCGCCACCACCGCGTCCCCTCCTCCGATGAGCGCGCGAATGGGCGCCAGCGCTTCGGGCACGGGGCGTTCAGCGAGTGCGTCCAGCGCGGCGCCGCGCACGATGGGGCTCACGTGGTCCAGGTAGGGCACCGCGAACGCAGCGCCGGTGGGCTGCCCCTTGAACTGCGCCACCTCGTGCAGTCCCAGCGCGAGCCATCGGGCTTCGGGGACGCGGCCGTAGCCGCACTGGAGGACCTGCTCCAGAGTGCCCAGCTGTCGGTCCATCGCCGCCGCGAACCGGCAGTCCAGCCAGGCGAGGTCCGTGTGGGCTTCGTCGGACACGGCGGTGCGGTCTGCTTCCGCCAGCGCACTCCTCATGCGCGACAACACCGGCCGGCCCTGGAGCGGAAGTCCCTGCTGCGCCACCGCCAGAAACACGTGGCCTTTCGCCGCCTTCCCCTCCGCCACCTGCTTCGCCAGGTGCGACTGGCCTTCCAGTGCGCTCAGCGGGGCACAGGGTGAGCCGGCCTCGCACTTCGCGGCGAGCTTCGCCAGCGCACGCGCCACCTCCGCCGACGCGCGGGACGTGGCTTCGCCCAACATCAGGTTCAGCGCCAGCGCGTCCCGCGGGCTGCCCAGGTCGCCCAGGCTCTTCACGCACGGGGCCATCACATCCGGTATCGAATTGGCCACGCAGGAGCGGAGCGCATCCACGCCGTCCAGCCGCTTCGACGCAGCCAGAAGGTACGCCCCGGCGACGTTCACTTCGCTCCGCAAGCGGGGATCCAGCAGCGCGCGGATCGTCTCCAGGGGGACGTTCGCCACGGCCGCGGGTCCGGCCTTGCGCGCAGCCACGCCCAACGCCGTCGCCGCGGCCTCGGCCCAGGGGCCATTGGCCGGAGACAGCCGGGCCGTCAGCACCTCCACGGCGCCAGGCGTGGCCAGCTTGCCCAGGGACTCCAGCAGCGTGTCGTGCACCCGGGCGTAGGCTTCCGAGGCCTCGGCGCGCACCAGCGCTTCCGTGAGCGCCGTCCGTGCGGCCTCCGGAAGCGGCTCCCACGACTGCGCCAGCTCACCCGCCGCGAAGGCGGCCTCGTCGCGCACGGCAGTGCGCCGCGCCGTCAGCCCGGCGAGGACGGCCTCCAGCGTCTCCACGTCCTGGATCCGCGCCAGGGCCCGGAGGGCGCGCACGCGCACGGCCCAATCCGGCGCGGAGGTGGCGAACCGCACCAGGTCCCCGCCTCCCAGGGAGCGGCGGTCCTCCCAGTCCTGGATCCGCGCGATGGCCTTCGAGGGCTCGACCGGGGGCGGAGGCACGTCGGGCGTCGGCACCGAGCGGACACAGGCGCTCACGAGGAGGAAACCGGCGGACACTGCGGCGGGCAGGCGGGCCATGCTCGAACGGGCTAGGTCAATTCCCCGCGAAAATCCAGGGGTTATGGCGCTGAACGGGTTTGACAGCCGCGCGCTGGGGCCGGGAAGATATCGGGCCGTTTCCCCCCTCCCGGAGCACCGGCCCTGAACTGCCCAGGCTGTAATCGCAAGGTCGCGGAAGACACCGCCATCTGCCCCCACTGCGACCACATCATCGACGAGTCCTTCCTCGGGGGAGCCGGGGATGAGGGGGACTCTGGCGGCGATGACGAGAGCACCGGAGTCCGGCCGCCGCCGCGCTCGCGGCCTCCTCCGGCCCGCGCCGCTCCAGAGCCTCGCGCACGCCCCGCTCCGGCCCGCGCCAGGACGGGCGCCCGCCCCGCCGCGCCGCCGCCGAGCGACGACGCCACCAACGTGCGGAGCATGGACGACATCGCCCGGGAGAAGGCCCAACGTGCCGCTCCTCCCGCCCGGGGCGGTGGCGCCGCCAAGGCCGCTCCCGCCCGTGCGTCGGCCCGCCGCGCCCCGGCGCCCGCTCCCGTCGAGGAGGATGAGGACGACGCCGGCGACGCGGTGGCGGATCCCTGGTCCCGTGAGGCCCGTGAGCTGGAGTCCTCTCGCTCGCCCATCGATGATCCGGAGGTGCTGCTGGACGACGCGCGCTCGTTCCTGGGCGAGCTGCAAGGCGGCGACCGCATCGCGTTCTGGGGCGCGGCGCTGGTGGTGCTCTCCTGCTTCATTCCGTGGAAGGAGACGGCGGAGGGCGGCGACTTCCTGGGCCTCATCAGCCTGGGGTTCATCTCCTTCATCTTCGCCGTCGCGACCATGGTCTTCGTGGGCCTGCGGGCGCGGGAGGTGATGACCTGGGTGAACCCCATGCTGCCGTGGGGCGCGCAGATGGTCTGCAGCGTGGTGACCCTCGTCTGGTCGCTGGTGTTCCTGAAGCTCTCCTCGGACACCACCCTCGTGCCGTCGCCCATGGGCAACGCGGAGATGATGAACTCGTCGCCGAGCATCGGCTGTTTCCTGGGCATCCTCGGCGGCGTCATCGCGGTGCTGGGCACCCTGATGGGCCTGAAGCGCCAGGAGTAGGCCCGAGGATTTCGCTGCCGCGCCGGACATGAGGCGGGCTACCGTCGCCCGCCACCATGTCCGACGCCACGCCCCTCTCCCGCCTCCTCGACGCGCTGGGCTCGGCCGTCGTGGGCCAGCCCCGCGTGCTGGCCGACCTGGTGACGGCCTTCCTCGCGCGCGGCCATGTGCTGCTGGAGGGCGTGCCCGGGGTCGCCAAGACGCTCACCGCGCGCAGCATGGCGGGGGCGCTGGGCCTGTCCTTCTCCCGCGTGCAGTTCACCCCGGACCTGATGCCCGCGGACATCCTGGGCACCAACGTCTTCCAGCCGCAGGAGCAGACCTTCCGCCTGATGAAGGGCCCCGTCTTCACGGAGGTCCTGGTCGCGGATGAAATCAACCGCACGCCGCCCAAGACGCAGGCGGCGCTCCTGGAGGCCATGGAGGAGCGGCAGGTCACCATCGACGGCGTCACCCACGCGCTGCCGCCGCACTTCTTCGTCGTCGCCACGCAGAACCCGCTGGAGCTGGAGGGCACCTATCCCCTCCCCGAGGCGCAGCTGGACCGCTTCCTCATGCGCGTGCGCGTGGGCTACCCGGATGGCGACTCGGAGACCTCGCTCCTGCGCGCCTTCCACCAGCGCGAGGGCCGGCCACCCGCCGTGTCCCGCGTGCTGGACGCCGCCACGCTGACGGAGCTGCAGGACCGCGCCGCGCGCGTCGCGTGTGACGACTCCATCCTCCAGTACGTGGTGCAGCTCGTGCGCGACACCCGTGCACACCCCCGCGTGCGGCTGGGCGCGAGCCCTCGCGCCGCGCAGGCCCTGCTCGCGGCGTCCAAGGCGCACGCGGCGCTCCGGGGCACCGACTTCGTCACCCCGGACGACGTGAAGGACGTCACGCCCAGCGTCCTCAACCACCGCCTCCTGCTCAAGGCCGAGGCGGAGGTGGAGGGCGTCACCGCGGACGACGTGCTGAGGCAGATGCTCGAACGGGTGCGAGTGCCCCGGTGAGCCTCGGGCGTCCCGTCCCCAGCGGCCTCGCCGTGGCGCTGTTCTCCGGAGCGCTGGTGCCCGCCGCGCTCGCGGTGGCGAGCCCCGCCTTCGGATGGCTGGCGCTCGCGGTGGACGTGGCCGTCCTGCTCCTGTGCGCGGTGGACTTCCTGCGCGCGCCGCATGCCCGTGACGTCGACGCACGCCGCGAGGTGGAGCCCATCCTCTCCTCCGGCGTGGACAACACCGTGCGCTGGGAGCTGCGTTCGCGAACGGACAGGCCCGTGCGCGGTGAGCTGCGCGACGAGCCGCCCCTGGACGTGGAGAGCCACGGCCACCGTCAGCCCTTCACGCTGGAGCCGGGAGACACCACGCGGCTGACGTACCGCGTGCACCCTCCCTCCCGGGGCGATGCGCGCTTCGGCGACGTGAACCTGCGCCTGATGGGGCCCCTGGGTCTGTGCTCGCGGCAGGTGCGGCTGCCCGCGGGTCAGGACGTGAAGGTGTATCCGGACCTGCGCGCCCTCTCTCGCGAGGCGCTGACGCTGGCGCGCGCGTCGGAGGCCGTGTCCGCGCGCACGCTCCTTCGCAAGTCCGTGGAGGGCCGCGAGTTCGAATCGCTGCGCGAGTACCGCCCCGGCGACGACTACCGGCACATCGACTGGAAGTCCTCCGCGCGCCACGGCCACACGCTGGTGCGCACGTGGCAGCCGGAGCGCAACCAGCCGGTGCTGTTGCTCCTGGACTGCGGCCGTCACATGGCGGGCCGGGTGCAGGGGCGCCGGAAGCTGGACCACGCGGTGGACGCGGCGCTGCGGCTGGCCCGCGTGAGCCTGGACGCGGGCGACGTCGTGGGCGTGCTCGCGTTCGCCAGCGACGTGCGCACCTTCCTGCCCCCGCGCAAGGGCGCGGAGCACCTGCGCCTCATCACCGAGTCCCTCTACCGCGCGGAGGCCGGCCTGGAGGAGAGCGACTACGGCCGCGCGTTCGACTTCGCCTTCGCCCGCCAGACGCGCCGCGCGCTGGTGGTGCTCTTCACCGACCTGGTGGATCCGGACGCGTCCTCCGCGCTCCTCACGCGCACGCTGGCCCTGCGCCCCCGGCACCTGCCCGTCGTCGCGTCGCTGCTGGACGAGGACCTGGAGGCCGCCGCCACCGACGTGCCCGGCGACGCGACGTCCGCCTACGCGCGGCAGGCCGCCTCCCGCATGGAGTCCGAGTACCGCCGCACCGCCACCACGCTGCGTGACGCGGGAGCGCTGGTGGTGCGCGCACCGGCACGCGGATTCGGCGCCGCTGCACTCAACGTGTACCTGGACGTGAAGGCGCGCGGGCGGCTCTGAGCGCTCACGACGCATTCGTCAAGCCCTTTGAGACATTCCGACGCTCGCGCGCGCATGTGTCGTTCCGCCGAACACCATGCTTGCCAATCGCGCGGAGGCCGAGTTTTCGGCCTCGGGGAGGACCCCCTTTACAGATGGCGATCGCTGCCCACAATGGCGCGCCTCAACTGTTCGCGCGCACGCGCGCACGCTCCAAACCGGACGGGAGGCGGGACTTGGCGGAGGTCGCGAGGGGTTTGAAGCTGGAAGTGGAAGCAGACGCCGCGGCCATCGCGGCCCGTGCCGCGGAGGAGCTGGTGGAGGCGGGGCTGACGCCCTTCCACGAGCGGCTCCTCGCCGAGGAGTTGCTCGCGCGCAGCGGTGACACGCAGCAGCGGCTGGCGAACGCGCTGGCCGAAGCGAAGGTGGACCTCAACCCGCATCAGGTCGAAGCGGCGATGTTCGCGCTGGACGCGCTGTCGCGCGGCGGCTGCATGCTCGCGGACGAGGTGGGCCTGGGGAAGACCATCGAGGCGGGCCTCGTCATCGCCCAGCTCATGGCGGAGGGAAAGAACCGCATCCTCATCCTCGCCCCCGCCGTGCTGCGCGCGCAGTGGAACGCCGAATTGCGCGAGAAGTTCGACCTGGACAGCGTCCTCGTCGACGGCCGCGACGTGAAGAAGCACAACAACTGCTTCGATCAGCCCTTCCCCGTCATCTGCTCGCACCCGTTCGCGGCGAACCGCTCCGCGCTCGTGTCAGAGATTCCGTGGGACCTGATCATCATCGATGAGGCCCACCGGCTCCGGAACGCGCACCGGCCCAACAACAAGACGGGCCAGGCGCTGCGCGCGTCGCTCGCGGGCCGCCCCAAGCTGCTGCTCACCGCCACCCCGCTCCAGAACGACCTGATGGAGCTGTTCGGCCTGATGTCGCTCTTGGACGAGCAGATCCTGGGCCCCGAGCACGCCTTCCGCAGCCGCTACCGCGCCGACGAGGGCGGCGGCATGACGGAGGCCGCCGCGTGCGAGCTCAAGGAGCGGCTGGCCCCGGTGGTGCAACGCACGCTGCGCCGTCAGGTGCGCGAGTACGTGCGCTACACCAACCGCCGCAGCATCGTGGAGGACTTCCTCCCCTCCCCCGAGGAGCACGACCTCTACGAGAAGGTCAGTGAGTACCTGCAGCGCTCGGAGGCCGCGGCCATCGAGCCGGGCAAGAAGACGCTCCTGACGCTGTGCTACCGCAAGCTCCTGGCCTCCTCCACGTTCGCCATCGCGCCCACGCTGCGGCGGCTGTCTGAGAACCTGGAGAAGCGTCTGTCGGCCGCGCGGCTGGGACAGCAGGCCCTGTCGCTCTTCGAGCCGGAAGAGGCCAAGCAGTTCGTGGAGGAAGGCGAGGAGTGGTCCGACGACCCCGCCAAGGCGCCCCAGGTCCGCACGCTGGAGCAGGAGGTCTGGGAGCTGCGTCAGTACGCGGACCTCGCGGACTCCATCCGCATCAACGCCAAGGGTGAGGCGCTCAAGCGCGCCCTGGACCGCACCTTCGCGGTGATGCGCACGCACTCCTGGCCGGAGAAGGCGCTCATCTTCACGGAGTCCAAGCGCACGCAGCAGTACCTCTTCAGGCTGCTGTCGGAGCACGGCTACAAGGACAAGATTTCGCTCCTGTCCGGCGACGCCGGCGGCACGCCCGAGGAGCGCCGGGCGCTGGTGGAGGAGTTCCGCCACAAGACGCAGATCCTCATCTGCACGGAGGCCGGTGCCGAAGGCCTCAACCTCCAGTTCTGCAACCTGGTGGTGAACTACGATTTGCCGTGGAACCCGCAGCGCGTGGAGCAGCGCATCGGCCGGTGCCACCGCTACGGCCAGCAGCGCGACGTGCTGGTGGTGAACTTCCTCAACCGGCAGAACGCGGCGGACGCGCGCCTGTTCGAGCTGCTGGAGAAGAAGCTCAACCTCTTCGACGGCGTGTTCGGCGCGTCCGACGAAATCCTGGGCGCGCTGGAGAGCGGCGTCGACTTCGAGCGCCGCGTGCTGGACATCTACCAGTCCTGCCGCGACCCGAAGGACATCAACGTCGCCTTCGACAAGCTGCGCGAGGAGCTGGAGGGCACCATCAACCAGCGCATGACGTCGATGCGCTCGGTGGTGCTGGAGCGCTTCGACGGCGACGTGCGCCGCCGGCTGCGCGTGGCGGGAGACGCGGCCAAGGAGGTCGTGGCCAAGCGCCAGCAGGAGGCGAAGGCGCTCACCGGCTCCGTGCTGGGCAGCCGCACCTCCGGACGGCTCCAGGTGGCCAAGGCCGCCTACGCGGTGCGCGACCGCACCCAGGACACCGTCAGCTACCTGCAGCTGGACGCCGCGGGGCTCCCCTCACGGCTGGCGCGGCTGGCCGGCGGCGAGGGCTGGTGGTTCGTCTACAAGTTCGAGACGACGGGCCTCAAGCCGGAGGAGAAGCTGGTCCACCTGGTGCTCGTGAAGGACCGGGACGGCGGCTTCCGCGCCCTGCCGCTGACGGACGGTGTCCACTTCACGAAGCTCGACGCCAAGGAAGAGAAGCGCCGTCAGCCCGCGCCGGTGTCGGTCCAGCTCATGCAAGAGCAGTCGCTCATGACCGCCAAGGATGAGCTGATTCGGGCCGCGGAACGGCGCAACGCGTTGGAGCTGGACAAGGCCAAGGAGCGCGCGGACCGCTACGTCGAGGACTGCCTGATGGAGTCCCGCGAGGTGGTGGAGTCCGCCCGTCAGGCGTGGTTCGACGCGCGCAAGGAAGTCTCCGGCATCGAGGACGTCGCGGAGCGCGCGAAGGCCCGGGCGCACTCGGACCGGCAGGAGCGCGACTACCGCCGCAAGCTGGCGTCGCTGCGCAACGAGGAGGAGAAGCGCTACGCCTCCAAGGACCGGCAGATGGCGGAGCTGGCCAACAAGGCGCGTGTGACGGAGAAGCGCACCCTCATCGCCTCCGCGTACTTCTGGCTGTCCTGAGCCCCGTCACAGGGGCTTGAGCCGCACCCACGTCGCCCCCCAGCCTCCGTCCGCTTCGGAGGCTGTCTGGAAGCCTTCCACTTCCGGCAACGTGGGCAGCAGGGACTGCACGGTGCGCCTCAGCGCGCCCGTGCCCTTGCCGTGGATGATGCGCACGTCGAGCACGCCCTTCTGGCGGCAGGCCCAGAGGTACTCGGTGACGAGGTCCTTCACCTCGCGAGGCTGGAAGAGATGCAGGTCGAGGTTTCCATCGACCGGAATTTCTACTGCTCCCAGCTCATCTGGCGTGGGCGGAGGCTCCGGACCCTCCGGCGGCAGGGGCGGGAGTGGCTTTCGGCGTGACACCGTAGCGTGCCTCCTCCTGGCGCTGCTTCTCCTCGGCCGCCAGGCGCTGACGCTCGCGCGCCAGCCGGAACTCTTCCTTGAGGCTGGTGATCTCCCCCTTGAGCGAGGTGATGTCCTCCTTCACCGCTCGCGGGTGGCTTTCGCCAGCCGGGTCGTGATGGTTGCCCGCACGCTTGCCCTCCGAGCCGGCTCCACCGGAGGCGGTCATCTGCATCAACAGCGCGGCCAGGGTCATCACCATCATGAGCATTCACGTAAGCAAGCGCCGTGCTCGCGCGCAAGTCATGTTGCGTGAACGGCGCCTCTCTGGCCGCCCTCCTCCTTGTGTGACACGACGCGTTCCGCGAGCCGGACGGCGGACAGCGGGGCGCTGCCTTCCGCCTTGTTGTTGATGGTCACGAAGACGGGACGGTCGCGTCGCACGGCCGCCATGCACACACGGGCCAGCGCGTCGCGGGTGCCCACGTCCTCGTCCACCAGCCGGTTGAACGGCGCGTAGCGGGCGTAGGCCTCCTCGTAGCCGAGGTTCGGCGGCAGCATCCATCGCACCACCACGGCGCGGGCCTCGAACGCGCGCGTGAGCTTCGCCTGCCGCGCGACGGGCGGCATGTGGGCCCACACCGCGAGCACCGGGCTCACGCCCGTGTCCGCGAGCGCCTGCGCGAAGCCCTCCGTGAGCAGCTCCTCGTTGCGAACCTCCACCGCGTACAGCGGCCCCCGGGGCAGCGCGGAGAAGAACGCGTGCAGCCGCTCCACGAAGCGGCCCGCGCCACCCAGCGCCGCGGGGTCCTGCGGTGGGAACTGGAAGACGAGCGGTCCGGCCTTGTCGCCCAGCCCTTCCAGGAACGGCGCCACCACGTGGTCCACGGCGTAGGCCGCCTGGAGGAAGCGCTCGTTCACCTGCCCCCGGTGCGCGCCATAGCGCTCGTGCACGGGGAAGCGCGCCAACGTGCAGGCCTCGTGGGCCTTCACCAGGAAGCGAAAGCCGTCCGGCACCTGCTGCGCGTACTCAGCGAAGGTCGTGGCCGGCACCGGCGCGTAGAACGTCCGGTCGATGCCGACCGTGCGCAGCACCGGGTGGTGCGCGTAGGCAGCCAGGCCCTCGCGCGCCAGCTGGGTCGTGCTGGCCTCATGGTCGTAGACGAGCCCGTTCCAACCCGGGAAGGTCCATGACGACGTGCCCAGGTAGACGCCGCGCGGGAGCTGCTCGCCCAACATGCGCAGGCTGTCGGACGGCTCGGCGGGTCCCACCGGCTGGGTCCTGCGCCGCGACGACGCGGGTGGCTCCTCCACCGCGCCGGTGAAGAGGTCGAACTGCGCGGGTCGTCGCGGTGCGCTCATGCGTGCAGCTCCTCTCCCACGGTGGGGACGGCGGGGAAGCCCTGGGAGTAATCCCCGAGCCCAGGTGATGCAGCAGGTTGCCCGGATTCAGGAGGACGTTCCAGGTTTCTGGCAAGCCCCCCAGGCGGACGGCCACACACGGACAGTCCCCCTCCAATCACCACGATATGTGATTGGACCTTTGTCCAAATGCAAACGCAGTCACTTCACTGTAAGCTATTTAAACCAAGGAATTCAGCACTACCTATGTAAAACTTGGACTGGATTGCAACGGCCGGGGGGCCTCATGGACTGGTCGTTGACCGCATCGCTGCTCGCGGAGCGGGACACGCGGCCCATCGTCGTGATGGACCGGCGTGGCCGCATCGAGCTGGCGAACGGCGCGTTCACGTCGCTCCTGGGCCGGCCCCGCGAGGAGTTGTTGGGGCGCCGCTGGACGGATGTCTGCACGCCACGCGAGCACGGACGCGAGGTGGGACAGGCGCTGCGGGCCATCTTCACCAGCGCCGAGACGCGGCTGGAGACAGAGGTGCTCACGCGCGACGGCGAGCGGCTGTCGGTGGAGCTGGACGTGGCCGCCGTGGGCCGCCCTCCCCTGCGGCTGGTGGCCATCATCACGCGCTCCGCCCCGCCCCTCTCCATCCCCGAGCGCACCGTCTTCCCGGAGCCGGCCCGGGAACACGGAGCACGTCGGGATCTGAGCTACGAAATCTCCACCGAGCTGTCGTCGTTCGGGACGCTCAAGGCGGTGTGGACGTCCGGAGAGGCGCGGCAGGAGGAGATGGTGGGCCGGCCGTGCTTCGGCGCCTTCGCCCACCGCGACGCGCCCTGCCTGGACTGTCCGCTGACGATGGCCGCGCCTACCTCCTGGCCGCACACCATCGTGCGGCAGGCTTCCGAGCATGCGGAGGGCTACGAGGTCGTCACCGCCACGCCCACGGGCGCTGGCACCGCGCGTGTCAGCGTCCACACCATCGGTGATGAAACACTCAGCGGCCTCTTCGAGGCGAAGGTGCGGCGCATGGCCAACGCCGCGCGGCTGTCCGAGCGGGAAGGCGATGTGTTGCGATATCTCGCGCTCGGCCGCTCGCCGACCGACATCTCGACCGTGTTAGGGATTACCGAGCGCACTGTGAAATTCCACCAGGCCAACCTGCTCCGGAAGCTGGGCGCGGAGACGCGATACGACCTGCTCCGCCTGTTCTTCTGATCAGGGCGCCTTCCCTCTGGGACAGCTTTCAGGCCGTTGACTTTGGAGGATGCTGGGACTTCGACTCCGGAGTCTTGTGGGTCGGGGGGGCCGTTGCCTATGGGCAGCGCCAGTCAAATCCGTCTCATCAAACACATACAGTCTGTGTGGACTTCCGTCCGGAAGCGTCCTGTCCGTGGGTGACACTCCGGGCTGGGACGACGTGATGCGGGAGTTCCTCCTCGAGTCCCGCGAGCACGTGCAGAGCATCGAGGCGACGGTGCTGGAGCTGGAGGCGCGGCCGGGCTCGCAGCCGTTGCTGGCGCAGCTGTTCCGGGCCCTGCACACCGTGAAGGGCACCTGCGGCTTCCTGGGCTTCAGCCGCCTGGAAGCGTTGATGCACGCAGCCGAGGAGATGCTCGGCCTGGCGCGCGACCGGCGCCTGGTGCTGGACCGCGAGCGCGTGTCCACGCTGCTGGCGGCGGCGGACGCGGCGCGCGGACACGGAGTTGGCGCGCCTGAGGGCCATGCTGGAGAACGCGCCCACCTGCGTGATGGTGGCCGACCTGGACCTGAAGATCGTCTACCTGAACCCCGCCTCGCGCCGGCTGTTGCAGCGCGTGGAGAAGCACCTGCCCATCGCCGCGGACCGGGTGCTGGGTTCCCACATCGACGTCTTCCACAAGGACGTGGCGTACCAGCGGAAGATCCTGGCCAACGACAAGAACCTGCCGGTGCGCGCGAACATCCCCATTGGGCCGGAGACCGCGGACCTGCTGGTGACGGCGGTGTACGACGGCCAGGGCCGCTACCTGGGCCCCATGGTGACGTGGGAGCTGATCACGGAGAAGCTCGCCGTGCAGCAGCGTGAGAAGGATCTGGACAGCACCCTGCGCGGCATCTTCCAGGAGGTGACGCAGCACTCGCAGACGCTCGCCGCGTCGTCGCAGGAGCTGTCCAGCGTCAGCCAGCAGATGGTGAGCAACGCGCAGGAGACCGCGGCGCAGGCCACCCAGGTGTCCGCCGGCGCCGAACAGGTCAGCCGCAACGTGCAGAGCGTCGCGTCCGGCATGGAGGAGGTCAACGCGAACATCCGCGAGGTGGCGCGCAACGCGAGCGCCGCCGCCAAGGTGGCGTCCTCCGCGGTGAAGCTCGCGGACTCCACGTCCAGCGTCGTCGGCAAGCTGGGCACGAGCAGCCAGGAGATCGGCAAGGTCATCAAGGTCATCACCTCCATCGCGCAGCAGACGAACCTGCTGGCGCTCAACGCGACCATCGAGGCGGCGCGCGCCGGTGAGGCGGGCCGGGGCTTCGCGGTGGTGGCCAACGAGGTGAAGGAGCTGGCGCGCGAGACCGCCCGCGCCACGGAGGACATCGGTCAGAAGATCGGCAGCATCCAGGGCGACACCGAGGAGGTGGTCAACGCCATCCTGGAGATTGGCGCCACCATCGGCCGCATCAACGAGCTGCAGACGTCCATCGCCTCCTCCGTGGAGGAGCAGACGGCCACCGCGGGGGAGATCCTCCGCAACGTGGGCGAGGCCGCCAAGGGCAGCCAGCAGATCTCCGAGAACATGGCCGCCGTGGCGGAGGCCGCGCGCAGCACCACCGAGGGCGCGGGCAGCACGCAGCGCTCGGCGGTGGAGCTGGCCCACATGGCGCAGTCGCTGCAACGGCTGGTCGTGCAGGTGGACACCTCCGACAAGCAGACGCGGACGAAGTAGCGCGGGCGGCGGAAGGCACAGGGAGCGACGGCACGTGCGAACCGGATTGAAGCGGTGGTGGGAGCTGGGCCAGGTGGCCCGTGCCTCCACGCGTCTGCGGCGGGGGTCCCGGCCCCAGGACGCGGAGCGCGCACGGCACGAGCTGGCCCAGCGCCTGTTGGGGCTGCGCGGGCTGCCACAGAAGGTGGGCCAGGTGCTCACGCTCGCGGAGCTGGGCGCGGACACGCCGGGGTTCGGTTCGCTCGCGGAGGCGCCCTCCCCGCTCGACCCGGAGGCCGCGCTGGCGGAGGTGTCCCGCCGGTTGGGCCGTCCGTGGCGGGAGGTTTTCAAGTCGCTGGAGGGCGAGGGCATCGCCGCGTCGCTGGGCCAGGTGCACCGGGGCGTGCTGCATGACGGGCGCACAGTGGCCGTGAAGCTGCGGCACCCGGGCATCGCGGAGGCCGTGCGGGATGACTTGCGCGCGCTGGGGTGGCTTGCCGCTCCGTTGGGAGGCTGGCGCGGGAAGCTGGACCTGCCCGCCTACCGCCACGAGCTGGCCCGCATGCTCCAGGGCGAGCTGGACTATCGCCACGAGGCCCAGGCCCTGCGGGACGCGGGCACTCGCATGGCGGAGGTGCCGGGCGTCGTCATCCCCGTGCCGGTGGATGAACTCACGCGGGAAGACCTGCTGGTGATGACGTGGGTGGAGGGCGAGTCGCTCGCGGAGGGCTGGCGCTGGAGCGAAGCGGACCGCCGCGCGCTGTCCACGACGCTGGTCCGGCTGTTCCTCCACGGCTGCTTCACGTGGGGCGCGCTCCACGCGGATCCGCACCCGGGCAACTACCGCGTGTCGCGGGGACCGGACGGCAAGCCCGTGCTGGGAGTGCTCGACTTCGGCTGCGTGAAGACACTGCCGCCGGAGCTGCCCGTGGGGCTGGGGCGGTTGATCACGCTCCTGAACTGTCCGAGCACGCCGCCGCGCCCGGAGCAGCTCCTGTCCGCGTGGGTGATGCTGGGCTTCGCGCCGGAGCTGCTGGAGCCCATGGCGGAAGCGCTGCCCGCCGTCAGCCGAGTGCTGCTGGAGCCCTTCCTCCTGGACCAACCCTTCCACGCGCGAAGCTGGCGCCTGGGCGAGCGGCTCACCGAGGCGCTGGGGCCGCACCGCTGGAACTTCCGCGCGGCGGGGCCCGCGTCGCTCCTGTTCGTCCTGCGCGCGTTCCACGGGCTGGTGCGACACCTGGACGTGCTGGATGCGCCCATCGCATGGGGACCCCTCCTGGATGAGGCCCGCGCCCCGTCACTGCCGCCTCCGCCATCGCCGTCGGCGGCTCCCGTGGAGGGCACCGCGCGCTACCTGAAGGTCCAGGTGACGGAAGGAGGGCGCACGCGCGTCGCGCTCACCTTCCGCGCGGACGTGACGGCGCACCTGGAGGAGCTGCTGCCGGAGGACCTGCCTCGCAAGCTGGCGGCGCGTGGCGTGGATCCGGCGGCCATTGGTATCGCGGCGGTCGCGGCGGGTCTGCGGCCGTCGGAGTTGTTCCACCTGGATGAGGGCCGCCGGCGTGTCCGGGTCTGGCTCGAATGAAACACGGACAAGGAGGTGACGGATGGTCACCATCGGCATGAACTACGAAGTGCGTGAGGGCAAGGCGGAAGCCTTCGAGCGGAAGTTCGCGCTGGTGCTGGAGGCGATGCGCACGCTGCCGACGCACGCTCACACGGAGCTGTTCAAGAGCGTGGGAGCGCCGGGGCGCTACCTCATCGTCTCCGAGTGGCACAGCCGCGAGGGCTTCGACGCCTTCGTCGCGTCCGAGGCCTTCCACCGCGTGACGGACTGGGGCGCCAGCGCCATCCTCGCGAGCCGTCCGCGCCACGAGGTGTATGGCGAAAGTGCCTCCAGCGCCCCCGTGGGCCGCTGCCCGGTCGCGCACGCGGCGCGGTGAAGCGGGTGCGAATGAACGCCATCCGGGTCCTCGTGGTCGACGACGCGGCCGTGGTGCGGCGTCAGGTGTCGCTGCTGCTGGGCGCGGCGCCGGGCCTGGAGGTCGTCGCCACCGCGCCCAATGGCCGCATCGCCCTGGCGAAGGTGGAGCAGTTCCAGCCGGACGTCGTGCTGTTGGACCTGGAGATGCCGGAGCTGGACGGGCTGGAGACGCTGAAGCTCCTGCGTCAGCGCGCCCCGGAGCTGCCCGTGGTGATGTTCAGCGCGCTCACCGAACGCGCGGGCGTGTTGACCCTGGAGGCGCTCGCGCTGGGGGCCCGCGACTACGTGACGAAGCCCACGTCCGCGGGCGGGATGAACATCACCGTGGAGGCCGTGCGGGACGAACTGGTGCGCAAGCTCAAGGCGCTGAACGTACGCACGCCGTCCGCCACGCCCTCGCCCCCACTGGTGACGCGCGAGCCGCAGTCCAGGCCGCGAGTGCCCGCGCGGGTGGAGGCCATCGTCGTCGGCGCGTCCACGGGAGGCCCGGGCGCGCTGGTGCGCCTGGTGTCCGCGCTGCCCGCGGACCTGCCGGTGCCGGTGTTCATCGTGCAGCACATGCCGCCCCTCTTCACCCGGCTGCTCGCGGAGCGGTTGCAGGGCGTGACGCCGCTCACCGTGCGCGAGGCGGTGACGGGAGCATCCGTGAATGCGGGCGAGGTGTGGGTCGCTCCCGGCGACTTCCACCTGGCCGTGTGCCGGGATGCGACGGGCGTGCGGCTGCTCACGCACCAGGGGCCGGCGGAGAACGCGTGCCGTCCGGCGGTGGACCTGCTCTTCCGCTCCGCGGCGGAGGTGTACGGCACGGGGGTGCTGGCGGTGGTGCTCACCGGCATGGGCCAGGACGGGCTGCGCGGCTGCCGGAGGGTGAACGAGGCAGGCGGTCAGGTGGTGGTGCAGGACCAGGCCAGCTGCGTCGTCGGCAGCATGCCGGGTGCGGTGGAGCAGGCGGGGCTCGCGGATGCCGTGGTGCCCCTGGAGGCGCTGTCCCTGGAGCTGGCGCGGCGCGTGGATCCGCGCGGACGGAGGACCTGAACATGTCCCTGCTTCCCGACGACTTCGCGTACCTGCGGCAGCGCGTGCTGCGCCGCTCCGGGCTCGTGCTGGAGTCCGACACGTACGCGCTGGTGGAGACGCGGCTCACGCCCCTCATGCGCGAGGAGCGTCTGCCGGACCTCTCCTCCCTGGTCTCGCGGTTGCGCTCGCAGCCAGAGGGCAGTCCGCTGCACCAGCGCCTGGCGGAAGCGCTGGCCAACCACGAGACGGCCTTCTTCCGCGACGCGCCCGTCTTCGAGGCCCTGCGAACCACGGTGCTGCCCACGCTGCTGGCCAGGCGCATCCGCACGCGGACGCTGCGCATCTGGTGCGCGGCGTGTGCCTACGGTCAGGAGCCCTACAGCGTCGCGATGACGCTGACCGAGGCCGGGCTGCTCATCACCGGATGGACGGTGCGCATCCTCGCCACCGACTTCTCCACCCGCGCTATCGTTCGCGCCTGCGAGGCCCGCTACGACGCGAAGGAGATCCACCGGGGCCTGACGCCCGAGCTGCGCCAGCGCTACTTCCACCAGGAGCGCGACGGGTGGCGGCTGAGTGAACAGGTGCGCAAGCCGGTGGAGTTCCGGCCGCTCAACCTGATGGAGGACTTCCCGCTGGAAGCGCCCGTGGATCTCGTCTTCCTGCGCAACGTGATGATCTACTGGGACGCGCCCACCCGGCGCGCGGTGCTCGCCCGCGTGCGGCGGATGCTCCACGCGGACGGCTACCTGGTGCTGGGCGCCGCGGAGGCCTCGCCCCTGGTGGAGGACGGCTTCACGCGGCACCTGATTGGACAGACAAGCTGGTACCGCCCCACGCCCGCCTCGTCTGGCGTCGGCGCGCCCGTGGAGGACGCGCGGCGCTCGCCCCGCTCCGGCGCTACACCTTGAGGCGGATGGCGCCCGGCAACAGCGTCATGGTGCAGGGCAGCCGGCCCGGCGTCTCGCCGTCCACGTCCAGGAACACGTCGCCCGTCAGCGACTCGGCGTGGATGGTGCGGCAGCGCAGCCTCCGCGTGCCCTTCCAGGTGACGTGGTCGCCGTTGTAGACGCCCTTGGACTTGAGGACGAAGTCGGACAGGCCGTAGTTGGACCAGATGGTGACGTCGAAGAGGCCGTCGTGAGTCACCGCGTCGGGCGCCACGAACATGCCGCTGCCGAAGTAGCGGCCGTTGGCCACGGCCACCGCGGTGACGCTCACCGTCTCCGGCTCACCGCCGTCCACCGTGAGGCGCACCTGCTGCTCCTGGTACTTGATGAGGCCCTTCACGGTGCCCCACATGAAGCTCAGGTTGCCGCCCAGCGCCTTGCTGCCCTGGTTCACCTCGCGGGCCACCACCGCGCTCACGCCGAGCGAGGCGATGTTGGCGAAGAAGCGCGTGGCCGGCTTGCCGTCGTTGTCGGTGAACTCCAGCCGCCCCACGTCGAAGGGCTCGGTCGTCTCCGTGCGCAGCCGCTCCAGCGCGGACGTCAGCTCCAGGTCCCACCCGAAGGTGCGGCGGAAGTCGCCGCCCGTGCCTCGGGGCAACAGGCCCAGCGTGGCCCGGGGGTTGATGACCTGTCCGTCGCGGAAGAAGCCGTTGGTGACCTCGTTGAGGGTGCCGTCGCCGCCCACCGCGACGATGCACTCAAAACCGTCATCGATGGCCTGCCGCGCCAGACGCGCCGCATCCATGCCGCCGCTGGTGAAGCCGTACCCGAAGTCGCCGAGCACCTTGCCCACCTGCGCGGAGATCTCCACCCATCGCTTCCCCGTCTGCCCGTTGGCGCTGCGCGGGTTGACCACGAGGAACGTCTTCATTCAGTGCCTTCTCCCTGCTGCGAGAACGACCTGTTTACGCAATTGTGAGCCCAGGCTCCACTCCGTGACCCACGGGAGGGCCTCATCGCCCGGGGTGTTTGTCACCCGGCCCCGTCCATGCTGGGCTCTCCGCCCCCCTATTTCGTCCCAGCCCCCGAGTGAAAACCCCGTCCCCCACCGAGCAGCTCGCGCCCCACCGGGAGGCCACGCGCGCCCTGGACTGGGCGCTGCCCACGCTCCGGGCGGACCTGGCGGCGGCGGCGCGACAGCCCTTCCGGGAGACGGGGGCCCAGGAGGACTTCCTGCACCGCCATGACGCACCGGCCCATGAAGCCCAGGGCCCTGCGCGGACGGAGCGCCTCGAACGGGCCCTGGACCGGGTGCGGCGGCTCGCGGACATGGGCGAGCCGCTGACCTTCGCCCGGATGGTGGAGGTCCAGTCGGAGCTCCTGGGCGCGCCCACGGGCTTCCGCACCGGGGACGCCTTCGCGCGGGGAGGCGCGCACCGCTATGCGCAAGCGCCCGGCCTGGAGGCGGCCTTCCGCGCCAAGGTGGAAGCGGACGCGAGGGAAGAGCGTCATCCAGTGGCGCATGCCACGCGGTTGTACCTGGACCTGTGTTTCTTCCACCCCTTCCCGGACGGCAACGCCCGCGCGGCGCGGCTGTGGCTGGAATACATGCTGCGCCGGGGCCGGCTGCCCACGCCACCGTTGGCGCCCGTGGTGCTGTGGCCCAAGCGTCCCGGAGACGCGGTGAACTACACACGGCTGGCAAGGCTGCTGGCCCGGACCATCGCGGGGCCGGACGCCCCGTGCCCCAACGAGGTGCCCGAATGAGCAGTGACGCTTCGGCTTTCACGTGGCGCCGCATCCGCGACAGCCTGGATGCCTACGCACCGCAATCGCTGGCGTCCCGGCTGAGGGAGGCCTTGGCCCCCCTTCGGTCCGGAAGCATCCACGCAAGCCGGCTCAAGCAGGCGAAGAACGCCGTGAAGGACCTGCTCCAGGCCGAGCTGGGGCCCTGGTACATCGAGAGCGGCCTGCCCCTGGGCAATGAAGTGCTGGGGGGCTATTGCTGGTGTCACTCGTTCTTCAACCAGAACCCGCCGCATCGGACGATGGACGTGGATGCGAACATCCAGCTCATGCTGGAGGCACTGGAGCGGATCCGTTCGTTTCTGTACGCGCTGGACGGCGTGTATCAGGCCGCGCGCCGTCAGCTCGAGTTGGCGGCCGACGACAAGGCTCTCCGGGCGAACGCGCTCGCGGAAGGGCTGGTGCGGACCGTGGACCTGACGGCGGAGACGACGTCCTGCGAGGAGACCTGGTACCAGGTCGCGCAGGACGCCATGTCGTGGTGCATCGAGGCGATGGGACTGCCCTTGTCGGATGCCACCCAGGAGCAGTTGGACACGGCCTTCGTCTTCACGTCCTGGATTGCGCCTCCTCCGGAGGTCCTCCGGGACGCGGCGGCGCGGGTGGCGGAGGTGGCCGTATGAGCCGTTCGGCGCTGGGGCACTGGCTGCGCATCCGCGACAGCCTGGACGGGTATGAGCCGGAGAAGCTCATCCGGCTGCTGCGCGAATACCTGGCGCCGCGCGTGCCCCCGGGGACACGCAAGCTCACGGACGAGCAGCACGACACGATGGCGAAGCACATCCAGCGGATGCTCAACCAGAACCTGGGGCCCTGGTACACGGAGACGGGCCTGTATCTGGGCAATGAGAGCTTCGGCGGCTACTGCTGGTGCCACCGTTTCTTCAGACAGAAGCCGACCCCGAACATGAGCGTGGAATACAACATCCAGCTCATCATCAACGCGCTGGAGCAGTCGCGCGAATGGCTGTTCAAGCTGGATGCCCACTTCCAGGCGCTGAAGCGGGACCTGCCGTCCGGCCCCGGCGACAATGACATCCGGACGCTGGCGTTGGCGGATGGACTCGTCACCACGATGAACCTCACCATGGACGCCACGGGCTGCGAGGAGTCCTGGTACACCTTCGCGGACGAAGCGCTGTCCTGGATGTTCGACGCCATCGAACTGCGCCCCGGCTATCAGGCCGGGAAGCTGATGCGGAAGCTGTTCGCCTTCGAGTCCTGGCACTCGCCGCCCGAAGCGGAGCTGCGTGACTCGGCGGAGAAGGTGGCGGCGGCCGTCGTGGAAGACGAGGGCCGCCGGCACACACATTGATCCGCGCGCCCCTCCCTCAGTGGATGGGCTTGCCGCGCGTCATCCGCCGGGCCTGCTCGCGCGAGCCTCCCTTCACCTCGATGCGCTTGCCCTGGGGCAGTTCCTCCGGAAGCCGCAGGGAGACCTCCAGGACGCCGTTCTCGAAGTTCGCCTGGATCGACTCCGTGTCGATGCCTTCCGGGAGCGGGATGACGCGGCGGAACTGACCGGTGCTGCGCTCCAGGCTCCAGATGCCCTCGGCCTCCTCTTCCTCCTCCAGTTCGAAGGAGCGTTCGCCTTCGATGATGAGCAGGTCCTTCAGCACCTCGACGTGGATGTCCTCCCGCCGCATTCCTGGCAGGTCGGCCTTCACGATGAGGCTCCCGTTCCGCTCCAGCACATCCACCTGCGGTGACCAGAGGCCCTCCTCCAGCAGGCCGCTCCGAGCGGTGAGGCCCCGGCCTCCGAAGCCGGAGACGAGCTGGTCCATGTCCTCCATCATCCGGCGCAGCAGCCCGAACGGACTCGCGGGCGCGGCTTCCCTGCCGATGGCCGGTGCCTGCGACTCGCGGCGGCTGATGCCAGCGCCCGTCCTCGGGTCCTGTCCCGGCGACGTGGCGCTCGGCACCTCGGCCTGGGCGTTCTTCATGACAGGCGAGGAGGAGGCCCCCCCCTGCGCGCCTGGGTTCCTGTTATCGGTTGCCATGACGTCCTCCCCCGGTGGAGCCGGCTGCCGCCTGGCCGCCGGACCGCACCGGTCACTCAATCGGGGATGGAATCATCCCAACCTCGAACCTGGAGGTGCGCGGCGAAGCCATCAAGGGGCCCGGCACCGCGGTCCGTCATGCGCGTGAGCTTCGCTATGCGAGCAGCGTGGCGTCCATCACGGTGAGGGCCACTCCACCGACGCGGGCGCGTTCGATCTGGCCTGGTCGGCCGGTGACCTGGATGTCGATGCGACCCGGCTTGCCGAGCGTGTCGCCCTGTTCAATGCGACTCGACACCGTGCCGCCGTGCTCCGGCAGGCGAAGGCTCCCGTGCTCGGCGAGGTAAGCCGCGAGCGGTCCCGCGGCGGAGCCCGTCACGGGGTCCTCCAGGATGCCGAAGCCCGGGACGAAGTAGCGCGCCTGGGCAACGCTCCCCTCCTCCTTCGCTTCGCGGGTGAAGAGGTAGACGCCGCGCAAGCCGTGCGGCATCAGCAGCGCGTTCATCGCCGCGCCTCGCGGCGTCAGGGCCTCCAGGTCCGCGAGCCGCCGGAGGGGCACCACCAACCGGTGGCCCTGGCGGATCACCGGCAGTGACGGGTCCACCTGCGACGCGGTCCCGCCCAACGTGGCCATCAGCGCGTCCAGGGCCACGGGGTTGGGCTGCACGGGAGGCGGGGGCGTGGCGATCCACACCCGAGTCCCACGCGTGCCCTGGGGCTCCAGCTCGATGCCGAACGTGCCGCCGGGGCACTCCAGCGTGTACGTCCCCGGGCTTCGCAGGAGTTCCTTCTCCGCGAGCAGGTGGAAGGTGGCCACCGTGGCGTGGCCGCAGAAGGGAATCTCGTCCACGGGCGTGAAGTAGCGCAGGCGCACGGTGGCGTCACCGGGCCGGGACAGCAGGAACGCGGTCTCCGACGCGCTGACGGCCGCGGCGGTCCGCTGCATCGTGGGGACATCCAGCGCCGAGGCGTCGAGCACCACGCCCGCGCGATTTCCCGCACCGGCGGTGCGGGTGAAGGCATCGATGATGTGAACCTGCATGGGCGGACTCCGGACAGGGCAAGGGCCTGGGAAACAGCGCAGGCATGCCCCTCCTGGACCGTTGGCGTCAAGCGCTGGACCGACGCACCGGAGCCCCACAACAGGGTTGAACGAGAGCGCCAGAGCAGGCACAGCAAGGATGCATGAATCTCCTGAAGTCGGGTGGGTGGGTGGTGCTGGTGGTGTTGCTCCACGCGAGCGGCGCGGCGGCACAGATCGTCAACGTGCAGGCGCTCTTCGACGAGAAGGCGGAGCCGGGGCCGGCCGCGGCCATCGAGTTGGGCGGCGACTGGCGCACGGGCAGCACGGAGCTGTTCTCCATTCGGGGCTCCCTGGTGGGCCAGCTGCGCTCCGAGCGTGACGTCTGGCTGGGCGTCATCCGGGGTGAGTATTCGTTCGCCAGCGGCGAGCGCATCGTCAGCCAGGTGCTGGAGCACGTGCGCTACCGGCGCAAGCTCACGGACACGGTGTCGGGCGAGATCTTCGCGCAGCACGAATACAACGAGTTCCGCCGGCTCCAGCTCCGGATCCTGCTGGGCGCGGGACCGCGCTTCATCCTGCTCAACGAGGACCGCCTGGGGCTCACCTTCGGGGTGGCGCTGATGCTGGAGCACGAGCGGCTGCGCAAGGACGGAGAGCCGGACGCGGGAGACCGCTACACGGATCCGCGAGTCTCCAGCTACCTGCTGGGACGGATAAAGCTGATGGAGAACATCAACCTCGTGGAGACGGTCTACATCCAGCCGCGAGTCACCCGTCCCTCCGACCTGCGCGTGCTCAACGAGACGATCTTCGCGGTGACACCCAATCCCCGCGTCACAGTGGGCATCGGGTTCAACCTCACCTACGACAGCGCGCCGCCCGCGACAGTGCCCGCCCTGGACACGCAGCTGCGCACCACGGTGGGTGTGAAGCTTTGAGTGGGTGGCAAGTAGCGCGTTGACGAACCGGGCGCGGAAGCAAGGCTCGGGAGGAAGCATCTTCTCCAGCGTCAACGGCTCATCCACGGTCACCGCGCGCGGCGTGCGCCTGGGGCGCTGCACCACCAGGCCCCGCGCCGCGATCCACCGAAGCGCGTCGCGCGCTGTGTCCCGGAATACGGAATAGAGACGCGCCAGCTTCGCTTCCGATCCGAATCGCGCACGGGCCGTCAGTCCCCCCAGCGAAAGCCCGCGCTCGAACTGCGCCCCCACATCCGCCACGCTCCCCACTCGCACCATCCCCATCCCCTCTTCGCCCCAGCATCGCCATCCAACCACAGGGGTCTGACATGGACTCGACGTCACCCGTCGGGCCAGCACGGCCCCGGACCCCATGCGGCGAAAACCTGTCCGACTGTCGGACAAGTTTTGAGGAAACCGGCTCCGGGCGGGCGCCGCTGTCCGTGTCATCACCTTGGCGTTGGCACGCCCGACGTCGCTCAATGGCGGGGCTGGCGTGGCCCCGGGCCTCATGCAGTGGAAACCTGTCCGACTGTCGGACAAGTTTGGAGGTAACCGGCCCCGGGCGGACGCCTCTCTTCGTGGGCCCGCCCCACCGTCCGCGCCTGCATCCCGTCGTTCCCCATTGCCGCACCCCGCCAAGGCGCGCGCCGTCGCGGAGACCACAGGGTCACGGAGCCTGTTGGCGAACTCCTGGCGGCCTACCTGAGGCTAGGCTTCAGTCATGGCGTCCCCCTCCATTCCCGCCCCCGTCGTCCTTTTGGGAGGCGGCAAGATCGCCGAAGCCCTCATCCTGGGACTGTTGCGGTCCGGCCACGTACGTCCTTCGGACCTTCGCGTCACGGTGCGCCGGCCCGAGCGCGGAGAGGAATTGCGCTCCCGGCACGGCGTGCACGTCCTCGTGGACAACGCGCAGGCGGTGCGGGGCGCGGCCGTAGTCGTGCTGGCGGTGCGACAGGCGCAGCTGCGGGACCTGATGGCGGTCATCTCGCCTGCCTTGGAACCTGGGCAGACCGTGGTGTCGCTCTCCGCGGACGTACGACTCGCGCAGTTGGAAGCGGCGTTGCCATCCAGCGTCTCTGTCATCCGCGCCCTGCCCCATACGCCCGTGCGCGTGGGAGCAGGCGTGACGCCCCTGTCGGCCGGAACCCGGGCGACGGAGGCCGCGAGACAGGCCACCGAGTCCGTCTTCGCGGCGACGGGACGGCCCATGTGGATGACCGAGGAAGCGCTCACGGTCTGCACGGGCGTGTGCGGCACGGGCCCCGCGTATGTCTTCCGCTTCGTGGAGGCCCTGGCCCTGGCCGCGATGGCGCACGGAATGGACGCGGCGGAGGCGGCGGCACTCGCGAAGGAAACGCTCATTGGCGCGGCGAAGCTGTTGGCCGAACCCGGCGCCACCACCCCTCGCCTCATCACGGAGATAGCGACCCCGGGAGGCATCACCGAGGCGGGCCTGATGGCGATGGACTCCCACGGCCTCCCTCGCGTCGTGGGCGAAGCGGTCTCCGTCGCCATCCAGCGCACCCGGGAGCGCGCGGACGCGAACGCCGCGGCCTACAGCGCGCCGAAGTGACGCTTGATCCCCCGCTGGCCTCCAGGCGTGACGATGAGGCCGCGAGAGTCGGGCTGACGTTCCACCCATCCCAATGAGAACACCCGGGCGGCGAGCGCCGCGCCCAGCGCCCCTGCAAGGTGGTCGCGCCGCTCGCTCCAGTCCAGGCAGCGGTGGGCGAAGTGGCGCCGCTGCTCGCGCACGGGCGCCAGGTCGATTCCGAAGTCCTGGAACCACGCCTCGCCACTCGGGGTGAGCGCGAACGCGCGTTTACGAAGGGCGAGATGCCCGGCCCGCAGGAGCGCGTCGGTGATGCCCATGCCCAATCTGCCCGCAAGATGGTCGTAGCAGTAGCGCGCGGCACGCAGGGGTTCCGGAGTCACTGACGCACGGGGTCCACGGACCGCCACGGTCATCAGCGCTTCCACCATCCGCGCCACGGTGGGCGTGGCGATCCGGAACACCTTGTTGCGCCCCTGCCGGGTGGCGCGGACCAGCCGGGCCTGCTCCAGCCGCTGAAGGTGCGCGGTCGCCGTCGCGGGGCTGACGCCCGTGCCGAACGCGAGTTCCTTCGCGATGAGCGCCCGTCCCTCCATGAGCAGCTCCAGCATCCGGATCCGCGTGGCGTCCCCCACGGCCGTCGCCAGCGTCGTGAGGTCCGGCCCTGCATTCATCGTTCGTTCCATGACGAACCATTTTCTAACACACGGACACGGCAACGGCAGCAGAGTGCCCGGCCACGAGGACCGATGACACCGCCCACCGACCCGTATCAGGCCGTCACCCACACCGACCCGTACCCCTACTACGCGGAGCTTCGCGCCCGGGGAGGACTGCACCGCGTCCCCGGCTTCGGGCCATGGATCGCGGCGGATGCGGCCACCGTCCGCGCGGTGCTCACGAGCGAGCACTGCCGGGTCCGGCCACTGTCGGAGCCGGTGCCTCCGCATCTGGTGGGCACCGCCGCCGGGGCCCTCTTTGGCCGGCTGGTGCGGATGAACGACGGAGGCTCCTACCCCGCCGTGAAGCAGACGCTTTCACGCGCATTGCCGGAGGCGCTGTGTGAGGTCGAAGCGGAGAGCCGCCGCTGGGCGGCACGGCTGTTCGCGACGCCATCACTGTCTCGGCTGCCGGACACCGCCCTCCAGCTTCCCGTGTTCGTGCTGGGGTCGCTGCTGGGCTTCCCGGAAGACACGCTGGAGGCGAGCGTGCAGGACGTGGATGCCTATGTCCGCTCGGCCGCCGGTCCTCCTGCGGGCAGTGAGGGTGCGGCGAGGCTGAACGAACGCGTGGCGGCCTGCTTCCAGTCCACGGCGAGGACCGCGTTCACGACGCGGCTTCTGGAAGGCCATGGCTCGGAGGACCTGCGCATCCCGAACGCCGTGGGCCTGCTCACCCAGGCATATGAAGCGACGGCCGGGCTCCTGGGCGCGACGCTGCGGGCCTTCGCTCACGTGCCCGAGTTGCGCGAGCAGCTCTCACATGGCGCGTGCACGATGGACGACGTGGTCCAGGAAGCGGCTCGACACGATTCGCCGGTCCAGAACACGCGACGCTTCACCCATGCCGCCGCGACCATCGCGGGTCAGGCGCTGGAAGCCGGCGCGACCGTGGTCGTCGTGCTCGCCGCCGCGAATCGGGATCCACTCGAGAATCCCCGGCCCGACGCCTTCCTGCCAAAGCGCGCGCGGCGCCAGAGCTTCACCTTCGGCCTGGGCTCGCATGCCTGCCCCGGGCCCCTGCTCGCGACGACGATGGCAAAGGCGGCGGCGGAGCGTGTGCTCGCGAGCGGCCTGGACCTGTCACCGTTGTCGGGCCCCGTCACCTGGCGTGCTTCCACCAATGCCCGCGTCCTGGGAGGACTGGAATGATTGCTGTCATCTTCGAGGTCTGGACACACGAGTCGCATCGGCAGCGATACCTGGACCTCGCGGCGGAGCTGCGGCCCCTGCTGGCGGACATCGACGGCTTCATCTCCATCGAGCGGTTCCAGAGCCTCAGCACCCCGGGGAAGCTGCTGTCCCTGTCCTACTGGCGCGACGAGGCGGCGGTGGCGGAGTGGCGGCGCCAGGAGGCCCACCGTGAGGCCCAGCGCGAAGGCCGAGGAGGCGTGTTCAGCGACTACCGCCTGCGGGTGGCGCACGTCGTGAGGGATTACGGCTTGAAGGACCGGGCGGCCGTGCCCGCCGACAGTCGCACCGTGCACGACTGACGCGGCCGGCGCACGGCGGCTGTCTTCCCGCCCGTCCCTCCCATGCGGGCCATGACTCCCCCACCTTCTTTGGGGGGTGAACGATGAAGCGAGGCCATTGGAGAGGTGCCTGGGGGCTGGCTGCCGCGCTGCTCGGGCTTCCGGCGGTGGGGCAGATGGAAGGCCCACCCGAGGGTGCGTCGCAATACTCCTGCTTCGAAGCGGCGCGCCAGGGCAGCTCGGTGAGCGAGAGCATCGCGGCGCAGCTCTGCCAGGGTGCCCGTTCAGACACCCCGGCACGGTGCTTCCTCCGGGTGCAGGAGAAAGGCTTCCTCGCCGACCCGCAGGCGCTCCAGCTCTGCCAGTACGCCCAGCCCTCGGATGATCCCGCGGCCTGCTTCTTCAAGGCGCGGACCTCCTCGTTCCTGGACGAGACACAGCTCCTGGAGCTCTGCCGCCCGCCCATCGCGCAGATGCTGAAGATGTGCCCCTACGGTCCGTGAGGCTTCAGGCCGTGGGGCTCACCGGGCGCGGAGGAACGCCTTGACGCTCGGGGACTGGAGCTTCTGGGACTCGATGCACAGCCGGATGGACTCCAGGGCCCGGGTGAGCGCGCGCGGTCCGCCTTCAATCTTGTCCACGCGGGGCGTCAGGAACGTCTCCACCTGTGCCAGGTGGATGTCATCGCAGAGGCTCCCCGTCTGGCCAATCAGCCGACCCAGCTCATCCGAACGCAGCCGCTGGGTCAGCGCATCGAAGTGCGTCTGATAGAAGTTCCACGCCAGCGACTGCGACTCCGGCAACATCAACGCCATCCGGAGGATGCTCTGCGAGTCCCGCACATCGAAGTCCGGCGACACCACGAGCCCCAGCGCCCGCCACAACAGCTCCGGGTTCCGGAAGTAGCCCAGCGACATCAGCAGCCGGGAACGCTCGGTGCGGTCCTGTTCCTTCCTCGCCGCTTCCAGCAGCGCGTCGAACAGCGCCGCATCGCCGTGCGTCGCTGCTCGGGGCAGCGCGGCACTGAACGCCTCCGGGTCCACCGACTTCCGGTCCGCCAGCCATGCGCGCACCAGGGGCAGCGCCTCCTTCACCAGCCGAGGGTCATCGCCCAGACCACCGGCCAGCCGGAGGAACAGGGAGCGTGAATCCTTCACGGAGTCGTCCTCGCCCGGCTTCGGCACCCAGCCCATGGCCCGCGCACGCGCCGAGTAGAGCGAGGCCACCCACGCGCGGAAGCGCTGGCGCTCCTCGGGCGTGAGCTGCTCCAGACGCACGAGTTCCAGCAGCGAGGCACCGCTCTGCACCACGAGCCGGTTCGTCGATTTCGCGGAAGCAGGCACCGACTTCAGCGCCTCCCCCAGCGGCAGGTCGCCCCGGCTCACCGCCGCATCCACATCCGCCCAGAGCGCCATCTGCTCCGCGGGAGTGAAGGCGGCGGCCGGAGTCGCGAGCAGCTTCGTCAACTGCTCGCGGGTGTAACCGCCGCGGTAGTAACCCGTGCCGCCCGCGTTGAGCAGCACCCACGCCGGGCACTGCTTCGTGGGCAACGCGACCTCCGCGGACGGCCCCTGCAACATCGAGCACACCCGCGACGACTGCGTGCCCGTGCCCACGCGAAGACACACGGGCACCTGCCATTCCTGCCGCGAGTCCGCCTTGGAGCCCACGGGCAGGTACCGCTCCTGCGACAGCTTCACGGACGGAGCACCGCCCGCCGGGCACGACAGCTGCGCGGTGATCCGAGGCGCCCCACTCCGCTCGATGAACCCGCCGAAGGATTGCGCCACCTCCGGCCCCGCCGCCTGGGACAGGTCCGCGAGGAAGTCCTCCATCGTCGCGACCTTCCACTCGTGCTTGCGGACATAGCCCCGGAGGAAGTCGCGGAAGCGCTCGGGGCCCATCCAGGCCTCGTACATGGCGATGACGGACGAGCCCTTGTCATACGTCGTCCCGTTGTCGAACGAGCCCACGATGTCGTCATTGCTCTCCACCGGCTTGCGAACGGGCAGCGCCGACGCCAGCTCATCCGACGCCAGGGCGGAGCGGGTCGCGGACATGGCGCGCTCCTGCTGGTAGTCCCAGGACGGCTCCAGCCGGTCCACGGTCTGCCGGTCCAACCACGCGGTGAAGGACTCGTTCAGCCAGATGTCGTTCCACCAGGAGCAGGTGACGACGTCCCCGAACCAGTAGTGCCCCAGCTCATGGTTGGCGATGACCGCGTACGACTTGCGGCGGGACAGCGTCTCCTCGCCGGGCGGAATGAGCGTGAGCGGCTGTCCGAGCGCGACGATGCCCGGGTGCTCCATGGTGCCCCAGTACCGGGGCACGACCGCCACATCGAGCTTCTCGTACGGATACGGCTGGTCGAAGAAGTCCTCCAGGCCCTTCACGATGCGAGGCGTGATGCTCGCGGCGTAGCGCGTCTCCGCGCCCCGGCCATTGGGGACGATGAAGCGCAGCGGCACGTTCGTGCGTCCCACGGTGCCGGCCTCGACGATGTCGAACGGCCCCACCATGAAGGCCACGAGGTAGCTGGGCATCGGCTTGCTCTCCGCGAAGGTGACGCGCTCCAGTCCGTCCGCCAGAGGCTCGCGCGACACGACGGGATGGTTGGCCAGCGCCACGTGTCCGGCCTTCACGGTGAAGCGCAGGCGCCACGGCACCTTGAAGGTCGGCTCGTCGAAGCACGGGAAGGCGCGGCGCGCGTCGATGGGTTCGAAGAACGTGTAGAGGTAGGGCTCACCGCCCTCCTCCACCCCGTAGATGCCCTGGCTGCGCTCACGGTCCACCTTGCCGGTGAAGTCGAGCAGGAGCTGGGCCTTGCCCACCGGCAGCTCCTCCGGCAGCAGCAATCCCAGACGTCCTTCGGGCGCGGTGACAGGCTTCGCATCGAACGTGCGGCCCGCCACGGTGACACGAGCACGCGTCACTTCCACGTCCTGCGCATGCAGCCACACCTGGCGCACGGGCTCGCGGACCTCCACGTCGATGGTGACGCTGCCCGGGTACCTGTCCTCCGAGGGCACGAGCTTCAGATCCAGCGCGTAGTGCACGGGCCGAACGGTGTCCGGCAGCCGCAGCGCGGGGGGCAGGGCCTCCGGCCACGAAACGGAGGGCGGCGCGGATGCAGTCGGCGCGGCCTCCGGCGCGTGGGCGCAGCGGACGGTCAACACCACCAGGGCGAGGAGTGGGAGCAGTCGCATGGGGCGCAGCGTAGACCATGCGCGGGTCGCGCACCGCGCCTACGTCTCGGCTCGCACCCACAGCATTCTTGAAATGTCTCCAATCCGTGAAGCAGTGATTTCAACCCCGCGAGCCGCTACGGTCCTGATCCCCCCGCATCACCCTCTAGCCGAGGATAAACATGTTTCGTCGCAGCAGCGATCTTCCCTCCCTCTTCGTGTCCCTGCTTTTCGTCGTGGGCTTCGCGTCGTCGGCCAGCGCTGACACCTACCAGACCTATGTGACGCCCACGGTCAATGGCTATCAGATTGGCACGTACCTCCCCAACCAGCCCACCGGGAACTTCAGCAGCGCCGCCGACACCGCCCGCCGCTTCTGTCAGGACCAGGGCCACAGCGGCGCGCAAAGCTTCACCACCGCCATCCGTGGCTCCGCCTACTCGTTCATCGTGGGTACGAATGGCGTGGGCAACTGGGGCACCACCGGCAATTCCAACGTGACCATGCTGGAGACCGTCACCTGCTTCACCTCCAACTCGGGCGTCACCTACACGACTCCCGCGGTCAATGGCTATCAGATTGGCACGTACCTCCCCAACCAGCCCACCGGGAACTTCAGCAGCGCCGCCGATACCGCCCGCCGCTTCTGCCAGGACCAGGGCCACACCGGCGCGAGCAGCTTCACCACCGCCATCCGTGGCTCCGCCTACTCATTCGTCGTGGGCACGAACGGCGTGGGCAACTGGGGCACCACCGGCAATTCCAACGTGACCATGCTGGAGACCATCACCTGCTTCGACGCGACGGTGCTCACGTACACGACGCCAACGGTCAACGGCTACCAGATCGGCACCGTCCAGCCCAACTTCCCGTCCGGCAACTACAGCACCCCGGCGGCTACCGCCCGCCGCTTCTGCCAGGACCAGGGCCATGTCAACGCGAGCAACTTCACCATCGCCATCCGCGGCTCCGCCTACTCGTTCATCGTGGGCACGAACGGCGTGGGCAACTGGGGCACCACCGGCAATTCCAATGTGACCATGCTCGAAACGGTCACCTGCATCACGCAGTAACCGACAGTCCGGGGACCGGGGCTCCTCGCGGCCCCGGTCCACCGGGTGTCTTCCAGATGCACGCGGCGGTGGAGTGGGTCAGGATGCGGCCCATGTCCAACCTCCAAGGCAAGACCCTCTTCATCACCGGCGCCAGCCGCGGCATCGGCAAGGCCATCGCGCTGCGTGCGGCCCGCGACGGCGCAAACATCGTCATCGCCGCGAAAACCACGGACCCGCACCCCAAGCTGCCCGGCACCATCTACACGGCGGCGAAGGAGATTGAAGAGGCCGGCGGCAAGGCCCTCCCCTGCGTGGTGGACATCCGCGACGAGGCGCAGATCCACGCCGCCGTCGCCAAGGCCGTGGAGACCTTCGGCGGCATCGACATCCTGGTGAACAACGCCAGCGCCATCAGCCTCACCGGCACCCTGGAGACGCCGCTCAAGCGCTTCGACCTGATGCACGGCATCAACACGCGCGGCACCTTCGCGTGCTCGCAGGCGTGCATCCCGTACCTCAAGAAGTCCTCCAACCCGCACATCCTCAACAACTCGCCGCCGCTCAACATGGAGCCGCGCTGGTTCGGCCCCCACGTGGCCTACACCATCGCGAAGTACGGCATGAGCCTGTGCGCGCTGGGCATGGCGGAGGAGCTCAAGGACGACGGCATCGCCGTCAACACGCTGTGGCCCCGCACCGTCATCGCCACCGCCGCCGTGCAGAACCTGCTGGGCGGCGACGACACCATCAAGGGCAGCCGCACGCCGGAGATCATGGCCGACGCCGCGTACACCATCCTCACCAAGCCCAGCCGCTCCTTCACCGGCAACTTCTGCATCGACGATGAAGTGCTGCGCGCCGCCGGCGTCACCAACCTGGACAAGTACCAGTCCGTCCCCGGCGCGGAGCTGCTCCCCGACTTCTTCCTCTAGCGCCGCAGCCCCATGCCCCCGCGCAAGCTCCAGCGACACCTGGTCTGGCTCGAGTCCTTCACCGCCGCCGTGGAGGCAGGCAGCATCGACGCCGCCGCGGAGCACCTGGGCGTCGCCCGCTCCGTCGTGAGCGAGCACATCCGCGCCCTGGAGGAAGCGCTCGCGGATGGCGCCGCCCTGCTGGAGCGGGGGCCGGGCCGGCGCCTGCAACTGTCCGCGCGAGGAGAGCGCCTCTACGCGGGCACCCAGACGCCGCTTCACCAGCTGGACGTGAAGCGGCTGATGGACCTGGCCCGCGTGGAGCCCACCCTGCGCCTGGGCCTCAACCCCACGCTGTCCATGTCGCTGCTGGGTGGCATCGCGCAGGACGCCGCCGCCGCCGACCTCAAGCTGGTGGTGGGCTTCGGCGGCTCGCACGAGCTCATGCGCCAGGTGCAGACGCGGCAGCAGGACCTGGCGCTCGACTTCACACCCCTGCCCCCGCACGAGGGCGTGGACACAGAGTCCCTGCTGCGCATGTCCTTCGCGGTCATCGCGGGCCCCGACTCCCCGCTCGCGAAGGCGCACGCCTCCCGCCGCACCCTGGACGTGAAGGACCTCCAGGGCCAGCGCTTCGTGGACTGGCTGCGGGACGACCCCTACGGCGGCGCCAACAGCGCGCGCTTCGCAGCGCACGGCGTGTCCGTCACCGAGGTCGGCCGGGTGGAGAGCTTCCTCCACCTCTACGAGCTGCTGCGCGCCTACAAGGCCTGCAGCTCCGTGAAGACGGCCGGCGGGATGAAGCCGCGCACCGCCACGCAGGACCAGCCC